>NZ_JBCEWQ010000038.1:0-59374 GCF_038448545.1 Streptomyces sp. CLV115 | reverse complement strand
CCACTGCCCCCCACCACTGCCCCCCGGCACGCCACACTGCCGACGCGTGCGCGCTGCGCCCTGTCACCGCGATGCGCGTGATCAGCACGCTGGGAGTGGCCGGCATGACAATCAACGGCCGTTCGGCGCCGGTGGGCTCGGCGATGATCGCACCGTCGGTGGTGAAGCCGCGGCCCAGGACTGCTGAGGTCCCCACACCGGACAACACCAGTGCATCGGCCTCGGGCGCGCTCGGATCGAGTGTGCGTACCCGCCCGCCTGTGATGATCGTGCTGGTCGAAGCTTCCCTCCGTGGCTGACGGTGGTGCCCGGCGGGCACACCGTAGCGCAGGTTTTCTCCATTTGAAGAAAAACATTCGCGGCCCACGCCGGTACGATGAACTCTGTGACAAGCCCCATGCGCGAGCCGCAGATGGCCCGAGGGGCCGCTCGCCGCGAAGCTCTCCTGGACGCCGCGACCCGATTGCTGGCGCGGGAAGGCGCTCGCGCCTTGACGCACCGGGCCATCGCCGCGGAGGCGGGTACCACCCACGGCATCGCCCGTTACTACTTCGGCACCCTCGACCAGTTGCTCGACGAAGCCCTGCGGCGATTGGCCAACCAGCAGGTCGAGGAGGTGCGCGCACTGTTCCACGAGTTGCCGGACGCCGATGTCCCGCAACGGATCACCCGCATCGTGCAGTACGTGACCGGATCCCTGGCCCATGACCGGGACTCCGGCATTGCCCGGTACGAGTTCTTCCTGGAAGTCGCTCGCCGAGGCCAGCTGCAGGCCAGCCTCAACGAATGGGGAGTCGCGCAGCGGGCGGCCTTCGCCCGCGAACTGCGCGGGGCCGGATCCGCGGACCCCGAAACCGACGCTGCGGATCTGCTGACCCTCATCAACGGTCTGCTCCTGGAGCAACTCGCGCTGCCCATCGACGACTTCGAAACCGTCCGGCTGCGACCGGCCATCGGGCGGTTCTTTCCGGAGGGCTGAACACCAGCGTCGACGCCACGACAGAGGACGCGGGTGAGGCCCCCTGCCTCGCATCCCGGTCCGTTGGACGGGCGCCGTAGCCGCGCCGCTTCCGGCGCTCATTGAAGGTGCTTGAATGCTCGATGGGCCTACTGGGCCGCTGGCGATGTGCTCGTCCAGGACGAAGAGGGCCACGTTGCTCAGCAATGGGGGAGAAGGATCGCCCCTTGCGGGGTTCAGGGGCCGGTTTCCCTCAAGATCCGGTCCTTGCCAAGGATGCCCGACTTGACTGCGTCCTCCACGCGGACAGGGCGCACCACGTCCCCGACCTGCGGAGATGGCTGCACGGAAAACGTATCGGCGCCCGCATCGCCCGCCAGGGAATCGAGTCCGGCGAACGGCTCGGACGCCGCAGCCGGGTCATCGAACGAACCATGTCGCGGCTGACCGGCTACCGCCGACTCAACCACCGCTACGAACGCCACCCCCGCAACTACCTGACCTTCCCCGCCCTCGCCGCCGCACTCTGCTGCTGCAAACGACTCCCCCGACTCACCACATAGGACACCGTCTGAATGTCCACCCCTGCGAGACGGTGCCGCGCCAGAAGCCGGGAGACTCCGGCGCGGCATTGCTTCAACCAGTGCAGCCGGGTACCGTGCCCGCGCAATTCGTCGGCACGTTGCCGCGGACGCGGCTGCTGTTGAGAATGACTGTGCCGCCGGTCCTGAGAATGCCGCCGGCGCCTACTCCGTCTGTGGCCTCGTTGCTGTTGACGTTGGTGCGGAACAGGTTGACGGTGCCACTGAGATTGACGATCCCACCACCATCACCCGCCACGTTGTCGTTGACGTTGCTGTCCCGGACCGTCAACTGACCGCCTGCGTTGGCGATGCCGCCCCCCTGATTTCCGGCGCTGTTTCCGATGATTCGACTGCTGGTGATGGTCCCGACGCCGTCAGCGATGAAGCCACCACCCCTCTGTGTCACCTCATTGCCCGCGATGGTGGTGCGATCGACTGTGATCGTCGTGCTTGAAAGACCACCGATCCCGCCGGAGAAGTCAGCCCTGTTGTTGACGATGCTGCTCCGGTTCACAGAAAGGGAACCCGAATTGATCACGCCGATGCCGCCGCCGAAATTCTGACTTTCCCCGGCTGCGTTCCCGTTGGAGATGGTCGCGTTGTTCAGGGTGAGCCGCCCTGAGACCGTGAGAATGCGAAAGGCAGATGCCCCGTTGTCGCGGGTGATGGTGTCGCCATTCGCATTGATCGTGATATTCCCGGTCACGTCCGGTAGCCGCGTCGTGAGGTTGTACACGCAGCCGGGTTCGAGCGACAGCGTGGCGGACGGTGCCGCGTTGGCCAGTGCGATGGCCGTTGACAGGGCGCCCTCGTTGCAGGCGACGAACGAGGTCGGCTGCGCGGTCGCTGGGAAGGCAGACGCACCGACGGTGATGGCGAGGCCCATGCCGGCGACCTGAGCGACGCGCCTGATCGACGTGCGAACAGACATGATTTCCCTTCAGCTTGTGGGGGTGGGTTTTCTGTGCCCTAAGGCACGGTTCTGAAAAGTACGGCACCGGCGGAACAGAGAGCCTCATATACACATGTGGCTATGACTGCGTTCCACCTCATTGGCGGAGCATGAGGGCTGCGAAGCTTCCCGCATCGACGGCGAAATAGCTCAACCGGGCGAGCGGCCCCTGCAGGCGCCTTCCAATACTCCAGCGGTAGATCGCGATCTTCACGCTTGAGCGGCTTGTCGCCGGTAGTGGCTGGTCTGGGATCGGGCCTGGTGACGGCGCCGCCAGACGGACCGGCCGAGCCGGTGGACAGGGGCAAAGACGCGTTGGACGACGGGCGTGATGAACAGTTGTTGGATTTCGTTGCAGGTGAGCGGGATCAGCTCGTCGGGTGAGGGATGACGGTCGTGTTCGTTCGCGCGGAACTTCCCGGTTCCTGTGATGACTTCGTGTGAGCAGGCCACCGCGAGGATGTAGCCGGTGCCGCGTTCCTCCAGCGCGGTGCGCAGCCTCGGGTTGCCGCCATGGACTTCGTCTCCCGCGACCCATGCGGCCCGGTGGCCGGCGTCCAGGAATCGGGTGACCGCGCGAGCGGCCGGCTCCGGCTTGGTCGCGAACTCCGTCTTGTCACCGAGGCCGACGGCCCGGCAGCGGTCGGGGTCGGAGGTCCAGGAACGCGGAACGTACAGTTCCTGGTCTACCGCCGTGTGCCCGCGGTGGCCTGCGTAGACCAGGTAGACAGCGACCTGGGCGTTCTCGATCCTGCCCGCGGTGCCGGTGTACTGGCGCTGGGCACCGGCAGTGTCGGTGCCCTTCTTCACGTCGCCGGTCTCGTCGGCCACCAGCACCGCCTCGTCGTCGTGCAAGTGCTCCACCACGTAGTCCCCCATGTCGTCGCGGACCTGGTCGGCGTCCCACGTGGCCCGCCCGAGCAGGTGCTGCATGCCGTCCAGGGGCCTGTCCCCGGCCCACTCCGCGATGGTCCAGCAGTTCTTGCGCGGCAGATCCGACAGCAGGCCGAGTACCAACTTCCGGGCCCGGCGCCGCGATTCGACCCGCGTGAACCGTCCCGCCATCCGGATCGTCAGGCCCTCGAACTCCTCCTGCCAGTGGGCAGGGTCTACGCTGAGACCTGCGGCCACCGCGTGATCTTCAGTCTTCACACACCAGTGATCAACGATGGCCGTTCCCGTCTCAACAGCGCGTCAGGTTCGCTCAGCGTCTGCCTGCCGTCCTGTGTCTGGAGGACTTGTGCAACGCGGCGAAGTCTGGTGGGTCCAGTTCGACGAGCGGAGATTGGTCGTCCTCCTGTCGGGAGACGACACGTCGGGGATCCGGGTGATGCAGGTCGTCGCTCCGGCGGGCGTCGACATCAGCGGTCTGGGCATCGAAGTGATGGTGGGCGCCGGTGAAGGACTGCCATTCGAAGGCGTGCTGCGGCTCGCGTTCCCGCGCCCAGGCTTCACCCCGTGCACATGGCTGACCACTGTGTCCCGGGATGACCTGATAGAGCGGGCGGCCGTCCTGTCCTCCGCGAAGCTCAGCGAGATTGACGACGCCCTCCGACTCGCTGAACAAGCGCAGGAGCGGACCCCAGCGACAACCGCGAAGCTCAGCGAGACAAGGGATGCCCTCCGTCTCGGTGAACTCGGGTAGACGAGAAGGAGCCGACGCCCGCGACGGCGTGGCGATATCGGCCAGATGGTCGACGCTGGCCACCTGCCGCCTCAGCGCCCCTCACCATCGAGATCACGATCTACGGCTGGAGTCTAAGACGGTGTCCTATGTGGTGAGTCGGAGGAGTCGTTTGTAGCGGCAGAGTGCGGCAGCGAGGGCGGGGAAGGTCAGGTAGTTGCGGGGGTGGCGTTCGTAGCGGTGGTTGAGTCGGCGGTAGTCGGTCAGCCGTGACATGGTTCGTTCGATGACCCGGCTGCGGCGTCCGAGCCGTTCGCCGGACTCGATTCCTTGGCGGGCGATGCGGGCGCCGATACGTTTTCCGTGCAGCCATTTCCGCAGGTCGGGGACGTCGTATGCCTTGTCCGTGTGAAGCTTGCCGGGTTCGTGATGTTCACCGACGCGGACGTCATCGAGGCCGTCCGCCGGCGAATCGACTGGCTACTCCTCGGGCTCCCAGGCGATCAGCTGCTCGAACACCTGCTGGTCGCCCTCGACTTTCAGGTCGCTCAGCGTGAGGCGGCCCCAGACGAAGAGGAGCAGCTGCTCGGCCGTGCCCGTGGCCGAAGCGGAGGCGGGCGTGGCGTCGTTCGTGAGGGGTGCGGGCCAGGCACCGGTGCCGTCCAGCGCGAGGAGCCAGGAGCGGCCCTCGGTGGCGTGGTAGTGGATGGTGGCGGCCTCGTGCGGCCAGGCCGCCGGGGTGGAGTTGCAGGTGTCGAGAAACTCGGCCACGCCGTCGATCGCGACGTCCGCCGGCATCGGCTGCACGGCGCCTGCGGCGAGCTGGGCGTCGTAGGTGTGCACCAGCAGCTCGTGCACCCGGCGCCGGGCAACGCCCCAGGCATTCGCCGGGGACACGCCGGCGCTCCACCACGTCCAGCACTCGCGCTCCGGGCCGGCGTCGCGCAGCGCACTCAGCAGCAGCTCGTTGGACTCGGCATACCAGGCCAGCAGCGCTTCGAGCTCGCGCGGCACCTCCCCGGCATCCTTGGCCGGCGGAGTCTCGGCCGGGCCCGCGGTGACGATCGCGGCCCACCAACGCTGCCCCGTACCCAGGTGCTGCACCAGATCGAACAACGTCCACTCGGGGCAGGACGGCACCGGCGCGTCGAGGCCGGGCGCGGCGGCAACCGCACTCCGGAACGCGGCCGACCGCTCGTCGATCAGTTGCAGCAGGGCGGAATACTCAAGACTCTCTGTCACATCGCCTGCCTATCACCCCGGCTCAGCCGACTGCACCCTATTTTCCAGACTGTCAGCTACGGGCGTCGGAGCACCTGACGGAAAGCCTGAGCTGAGCCATATCCCCTTCCTGGCCGCTTCGTTGCAACGAGTCACGGGGGAAGGGGAACGGTCCTCCGCAGATGGTGCTGGATGGCCTGTGGGGGCGGATCGAGCCGTTGCTGCCGGTCAGGCAGTGGCGTCCGCGCCATCCCGGTCGGCTGCCACCGGACAACCGTGGTTGCCTGCAGTGCGTCCTGTTCGCTGCACACCGGGATCCAGTGGGATTGGCTGCCGCAGGAGCTCGGCTTCGGGTCCGGGACGACGTGCCGGGACCGGCACGAGGCCGGGGTGTGGGACCGGCTGCACCAGGTGCTGCTGACCGAGCCGCGCCGTTCCGGGAAGCCGGACTGGTCCCGGACGGTGATCGACGGCTCCCACCACCAGGCCCGTCAGGGCGGCCCAAGACCGGGCCGAGCCCGGTCGACCGTGCCCGGCCCGGCTCGAATCATCACGTCATCACCGACGCAGGCGGCACCCCGATCGCCATCACCCTGACCGGTGGCAACCGCCACGACATCACCCAGCTGCTGCCCCTGCCCGAGGCGATCCCGCGGATCCGCGGAGTGACCGGTCGCCCCGTCACCGGCCGCGGCAGCTGTTCGCCGACCGAGGCTACGAACGCCTGGATCCATGGCTGCCGACACGGTGACGAATCCGCCGGGAGATCGGCGACGACATTCACGAGGCGTTTGCTGAAGCCGGCCTGCTGTGTGACCACCTACAGGCGAGTCCGGGCATTGTGTCGGCTCCGCCAAGGGATGTTCCGCGACGGGCTTGCAGGGCTGGGGCGGCTTCAAGCCTCAGTAATAAGGTGGACGGACACTGTGGAGCGGATCACAGGTTGCGATCTTGGGGGACGAGTGGGGCGCAGCACGTTGCCTGTGGAGAATGCTGGTGACGGCGATCTCTGCCTCTTCATCGAGCCGTACGGTGAGGACTACTGGCTGAAGTCAGGAGAGGTGTTCACGGTTGCGCCTGACATCGAGGGGATCGATGTCTGGTTCTCCACCGTCGTCTGGGACGGAGGCATCACAGTGTGGCCCTACGAAGACGGGGACCCGACCAGGATTGTCCTGGAGTACGTGGTGTTTGACGCCACCGGCGGCCGACTGGAGTGCGGGCATCAGAGACCTCCGAAGTCGGCTGACTCCGGGCATGGCGGAGGTGGGTCGACCTCATAGCCACCGGGTTGGAGCAAGACTGTGCAGTTGGGCGATGCCCGGCATGGCGTGGTGAAGGTCGTCGCCTTTTCGGGGGCGTTCTCGGAGGGCCTTCCAAGTCTTCATGCGGGCGAAGGCGTGCCCGACTCGGGACCGGTTGAAGGACGTGGTGCAGATCGAGCGGTTGGTGGACCTGGAGCCCGCCCGGCGGCGTCAGGCTGCCGCCCTGGCCCTGTGGCGGTGGCGTGCGCCGGCACTCGCATTCGAGCTCGATGCGGAGTGGGGCGTCGACCAGGCTGTGCTGGAGTCGCTGTTCCGACTGGCGGCATCACCTGCTGGTGATCAGACGGATCGCGCATACCGGCGAGCAGTCGCCGAGCTGTGCACTGCCCCGCTGTTCACGTCTGAAGTGGACCCGGGCACGGTTCCGCTCTTCCAACTGGAGACCATCAGCAGCCTGCTGGCTTTCGGAGAGTTGCTGGATGGGCCTGGCGTGGACGAAGCGGAGCGAGTGGTCGAATCCTCGGCCGGCCTGGCGAACTACCTCGACGACCTCGTCGAGGGATCGTTCTGCTCCCACCCCTCGGAGGAAGCCCACCGCCAGTACCTCGCCGACCTGGAGGGCCGGGCGAGCGGGGGCTATTTCGGGTCACGAAATTTCGCTGTCGAGTCCGCCTGCCATGGTGTTCTCCGGGCTCTCCCCGATTCTGCAGGGCTGCTGGACTCGTCCACCGGTCGCGAGTTGCTCGCGCTTTGCGAGGACTTCGGTGAAGAGCTCGTCACAACGATGCGGTGGCTCCGCACGACGGGTCACTAGCGATCACGTCGTAAGCAGGATGACGAATGCGGCGGCCGTGATGGACGGGTGGTTCGGAGCGGAGGGCGGCTACGGGCAGCGCTGGGCCAACCGGCCCGGTTCGGTCTCGGTAGGGATGCCCGGCGCACCCGGGGCTCGGAGGATGCCGGCGTGGGCTCGTAGTCCCGCACGAGCCGCCGGAACAGCTTGGCTATGCCGAGCGTCTGCTCCACGATCCACCGGTTGGCCCGTGGGACGAAGCCGGTGCCCTTGTCCGTGGGGTTGCGTCCGACGGTCTCGACGTCGATACAGCCGGAACTGCCTTGGTGCAGGCTTGTGTTGATGATCTCCCGCATCCCGTGTCTGTGTTGTCCGAACAGGTTGGTGACGCGGCCGGTGGGGGGCTGACCGCCGATTCAGGTGTGTGGGCGGTGGTAGTTGTGCCAGTTCAGCCAGTCGGGGATCCGAGCACCACCTCGCCCGGCCGT
Source organism: Streptomyces sp. CLV115 (assembly GCF_038448545.1). Classification (NCBI taxonomy): domain Bacteria; kingdom Bacillati; phylum Actinomycetota; class Actinomycetes; order Kitasatosporales; family Streptomycetaceae; genus Streptomyces; species Streptomyces sp. CLV115. The sequence goes on along the minus strand of NZ_JBCEWQ010000038.1, from coordinate 51,489 downwards.
ACGGGCGGCGGTGAGCGGTCGGGAAGGTCCGGCGAATCACGGGGGGACGGGACCGGACCTTCCCGGCCCCACCATGCTGGCCGCGCCCTTCGAAGTCCTCCAGGGACCGACGGGGTACGTTCCGTCGGGCCGACCGGCCCTGATTGCCGGGGTGCAGGGGAGCCGACCGGCCCCACCGGGACGGCGGCGCACGGCCGGAACCGTCCCGCGGCTGCCGTAGGCTGACCGTCCGTGGACCGGTCCCAGACCTGCGGTGATCCGGTGAGCGATTCCCGGTATACGGCACACGGAACCTGAGAGCGACGCCCGATGACAGAGACAGCCCCCAGGGCTTTGCCCGACTCCCTCTGTGCCGGCCCGGCGGCCTGGCCCCAGCCCAGTCGGCCGGACAGGATGCGCAGTCTGCTGGACGCTGTGATGAGCCTGGGGCGGGGCCTGGAACTGCCCGAGGTGCTCCGCGGGATCGTGAAGGCCGCGGTGACCCTGACCGACGCGGAGTACGGGGCACTTGGCATCGTCGGGGACGGAGAGAAACTGCTGGAGTTCCTGCCGGTCGGCATATCGGAGCAGCTCGCCGCTGCGATCGGCCAGACACCGTGCGGACACGGCATCCTCGGTGAGCTGATCCGGCACCCGGAACCGCTGCGGCTCACCGATCTCAGCGACCATCCGCGCAGCTTCGGATTTCCGCCCCACCATCCCCCGATGCGTACCTTCCTCGGCGTGCCGGTGCGAGTGCGGGACGAGGTGTTCGGCAACCTCTATCTCACCGAGAAGCGGGGCGGGGTGAGTTTCGACGCCGACGACGAGGCGGTGCTGACCACCCTGTCGATCGCGGCCGGGGTCGCCATCGACAACGCCCGCATGTACGACGAGAGCCGTCGCCGGGAGCGGAGACTGGAGGCGCTGGGCGAGATCACCCGCACCCTGCTCTCGGGAACGGACGCCGACGAGGTGCTGCATCTGATTGCCGAGCGGGCGATGGAAGTGGCCGGGGCCGACCGGGCCGCGATCCTGCTGCCGGAACCCCCCACGCCCCGCTCCTGGGCCTCGGAGGCCGCCCAAGCCCAGGCACGTCTGACCGTTGCCGTCGCGCACGGCAGGGACTCCGAGCGCGTCACGGGGCTGTCCCTGCCCGCGCGGGGTTCACTGGCCGGACTCGCCGCCCGTACCGGAACCCCGGTGCACAGCGCCGATGTGCGTACCGATCCTCGGGCCCATCCGTTCGACGACGGTGCAGAGGACGGCCTGGGCCCGGTGGTGACGGTGCCTCTGCGGGTCGATGCGGAGACCAGGGGTGCCCTGCGCCTGGGGCGGCCGGCAGGCCGCCCGCCGTTCGACGACACCGAGGTCGCGCTCGTCTCGGGCTTCGCCGACCAGGCTGCCATCGCTCTGGAACTGGCCCACAGACGGGCCGAGTCCGAGGAACTCGCCGTCATGCACGACCGGGACCGGATCGCCCGCGATCTGCACGATCTGGCGATCCAGCGTCTCTTCGCGACCGGGATGACCCTGCAGAGCACCACGCGTGCCATCGCGGACCGGCCGGACGCGGCCGAGCGGGTCAGCCGCGCGGTGGACGATCTGGACACCACGATCCGGATCATCCGGTCCACCATCTTCGATCTGCGGACGGTGGACGGTCCTGGCCGCGGCGGGCTGCGGCACCGTATGGCGGAGACCGCTCGCACGGCGGCCCAAGCCCTCGGTTTCCGGCCTTCCCTGCAGATCGACGGGCCGGTGGACACCACGGTGCCGGACGAGGTGGCCGAACATGTGGTGGCGGTCGCCGCCGAGGCGGTGTCCAACGCCTCCCGCCATGCCCGTGCCACGCGTATCGGCATCGTGCTGTCGGCCGACGACGCGGTGACCCTGACCGTCACCGACAACGGCATCGGGATCCGGGACGGTGTCACGACCACGACCACGACCACGACCACGACCGGAACAGGGACCGCAGCCGAGCGCCCCGGAGGGCTGACCAACATGCGTACGCGGGCGGAACTGTGCGGCGGCACACTGGCCGTCGAACGGCCGTCGGACGGTGGCACCCGGATCATCTGGCGCGCCCCGCTCCACGACTGATGCCCGGGACCGGCCTCCCCGTACCCGTCAGCCCATCGGCGCCCGGGGCTGCCCCTGGCGGTCCTTGACCCGGCCGACGAGCATCGCGGCCTGGATCCGGCGGCCCACGCCCAGCTTGGCGAGGATCGAGGAGATGCGGTTCTTGACGGTCTTCTCGGCGAGGAACAGGCGTTCCGCGATCTCGCGGTTGGTGAGTCCCTCGCCGATGAGATCGAGGATCTGCCGTTCCCTGGGCGTGAGTCCGTCCAGTTCCGATCCCTCCGACGCCTGGTCCGGGGGCCGCTCACCGCCCCGCAGTCGCTCCATCACACGGGCGGTCGTCCGCGGATCGAGCATCGAGGTGCCCGACGCGACCCTCCGTACGGCGGTGATCAGATCGGCTCCGTTGATCTGCTTGAGCACGTACCCTGCGGCGCCCGCCATGATGGCGTCGAAGAGCGCCTCGTCGTCGTCGAACGATGTCAGCATCAGGCAGGCGAGTTCGGGCATCAGCGCGCGTAGTTCGCGGCACACCTCGATGCCGGCGCGATCACCGCCCCGGTCGTCACCGAGGCGTACGTCCAGCACGGCGACCTGCGGTCTGCTGGCCGGTACCCGGGCCAGCGCCTCCCGGGCGTCGGACGCCTCGCCGACGACCTCGATGTCGTCCTCGGCCTCCAGCAGATCGCGTACGCCACGCCGGACGACCTCGTGGTCGTCGAGGATGAAGACGCGTACGGGGGTCGCGGACCGGGGCGATTCCGGACTCGTCGGGGTCGTGCTCGGTGGGGTGTTCGCGAACTCATTCACCACATGCTCGATCGGTTCGGGGAGAGGGGCGCAAACAGTATGTGCCCGTCCGCGGAGCTGCTTCCGCCGGGGTGCGACAGCATGGAAAACGGTGCCTGAACAGGGCCGAAAGGCCCTGTGGCCAGGGGCCGGTCAGCGGGTGGGGCGCGGTGCCATACTGACGCCGCCAAGATCGTCCGGGCGCTACGGACATCTTCCTTCCCGGCCACCCCACTGTGCTGCAACGAGGAGCAAACGGCCCATGAACACCCCGAGCGAGGACTACCACGCACTGCTCGCACGGCATGACGCGATGCGGCTCCGGCGACGCATCCTGGCCCCGTCCGGCAGCCGTGCCGGGGAGTGGAGCGCAGAGGCCCCGCAGGCGTACGACGGAACGGCCGACCAGCTGCTGATCGGAGACTCGCTGCCCCTGGTGAACCCGCTGGAGCAGCTGATCGCCGAGCTGTACCGGATCCTGTTCGAGCGGCACCCGTATCTGCGGTCGCTGTTCCCCGAGTCGATGGCCTTCCAGCAGGCCCATCTCGCCGGGATCTTCCGCTATCTGATCGGCAATCTGCACCAGACGGGCGAAATGATCGGCGTCTTCGAGCAGTTGGGGCGCGATCACCGCAAGCTCGGTGTGCGCCCCGCGCACTTCGAGGCCTTCGAGGCGGCGCTGATCGAGGCGCTGCGTGTGCGCGCCGGCGCCCGGTGGACCCACGAGCTGGAGCAGGCCTGGCTGCGGATGCTGCGGCTGGCCGTCTCGGCGATGGTCAGAGGAGCGGACGAGGCGATCGCCGAACCACCGAGCTGGGACGCGACGGTGACCTCGCACGAACTGCGCACCCCCGATCTCGCGGTACTGCGGGTACGGCCCCACCAGCCGTACGCCTTCGAGGCCGGACAGTACGCGTCCCTGGAGTCGCCGCTGCTGGAGCAGGCCTGGCGTCCGTACTACCTGGCCCGTGCTCCGCATCCGGACGGTGAACTGGAGTTCCACGTGAGGGCCCGGGGCGCAGGCGGGGTGAGCGATGCTCTGGTGCACGGTACGCGGGAGGGCTGCACCGTCCGGCTCAGCGCCCCGCGCGGCGCACTGGCCCTGCCGGACCACCTTCCGGACGCGGACCTCCTGCTGATCGCCTCCGGTACGGGCTGGGCCCCGATGAAGGCGCTGCTCCAGCGGATCGACGACGAGCGCGCCCGCGCACGCCGGGTACGGCTGCTGCTGGATCCCGCAGGGGAGACGGCGACGGCCGGGGAGATGTACGACGCGGCGTATCTGGAAGCGTTCCGGCGCGAGCGCCCCTGGCTGACCGTCATCGCGGCCGACACGGCGCACCCCCGATTCGCGGATGCCGGCCTGCGGGCCCTGAACGGGATCCTGCCTCCGCAGCCCGGGGCCGCCGCCCGTCAGCACGCCTGTCTGGCCCTGGCCCCCGAGGCCGCCACGACGACCGGGCGGGCGCAGGCCCTTGCCGCTCGGCTGGCCGCCGCAGGAGTACCGGCCGAGCAGATCCGTCATGACGCCACCGGCGTGGTCGCGGTCACAGAAATGTCTGCCAGTACGACCAGAACCGGATTGCTATCAGCATGACGATGGCCAGACACCAGGTCACCGGCACCACGAGGGGGAACTCCAGCACCGCCGCGACCAGGGCGCGCGGCGCGGGCAGGACGCCGTGGCGCAGATTGTGCACCGTGGTGTGCCAGAACATGACGACGGTGGCCACCCACACGAGCACGCACCACAGACAGAGCGCGCCGATCTCGAACAACGCCTGGGTCATCAGCCACATGCAGAAGCCGGCACCGAACAGCGTGCCGAGGTTCAGCCCCAGCCAGTACCAGCGCCGGTAGCGCGCACCCGCGAGCAGGCCCGCGCCGGTACCCAGCACCGTCCCGAAGGCGACCAGCCCGATGAGCGGGTTGGGAAAGCCGAACGCCGACGCCTGCTCGCTGCGCATCACACTGGTGCAGGACACCACGGGGCTCAGCGAGCAGGCGGGCACGAAGCCGGGGTCGGCGAGCAGCGCGAACTTGTCGATCGTGATGACGAACGAGCCGAGCAGCCCGAGCGCGGCGGTGACGACCAGCAGCCACCCGAACCCCCGCCTCGCCCCGGCGCACTCCCGTTCGTCGCCCGTCGCGGACACACCGGCGCATTACCGCTCGCCGGCCTCGGGGCCGTCCGCCACCCTCCCCGTGCCGCGCTCCGGAAGTCTCATGCCCGCCCCCGCACAGAACCGTCCGGCCAGACGACCTCCACCCGGATTCCTCGTGCACGCGCGAAGGCGACCAGATGCGCGGTGGCGTCCCGGCCGTCCGACGGCGATCCGTCCCACACGGCGAGCACGGTCCGGCAGGTCGCCACCAGCCGTTCGTCGGCGCCGACACACGCGTTGCGGTCCGCCGGATCGAAAGGCAGCAGCCGTACGTGCTCGGCCAGCACCAGCAATTCGCCCGCGGCCGAACGGTCCCGCTCGGGCAGCACGGCGGGGACCGCGCCCTGGGCCGGCAACAGCACCGTCAGCTTCCGCCCGGCCTCCCGGGCGGCCCGTCCGAACACCAACGGCAGCCCCGCCCCGGCCCGTACCAGGGCGGCGGCACCTTCCGCCAAGCGGTCCAGCCGCCCCCTCAGTTCGGCTTCCACCAACTCCAGGGTTCTGTTGCCGAGGTCCCTGTGCCCGACGACTGCGATCACGATGTTTCCCTCCTCGCGCGCCCGCGGCATGCGATGCATCGCAGTGAACCCATCGGAGGCCATGCCCCGCTAGGGCCGATCGGCCCTGGTGGGGCGCGGTCACCGTCGAGGCAGAACTCCCGAGCGCCCCGGACCGGCATGAGGTCCGCATCGTCTTCGTCCCGGCCGCCGACATGGAGGTGTGCCGCGAAAGCCGGCCCGCCGTACGGAAGCACCACTCGGCCGACGTCCTGATCGCATCCGGCCGGCGCACTGCTGACGTTCCGTCGGCCGCACTGCCTCCCGCCGTCGTCGGCGCCGCCGGCCGTCCCCGCCGGCACCAAGACGCCCGCCGGGCCGTCGGGAGGACACCGCGGACCGATCCGCGTTGTCAGTGGCCCTCGCTACGCTCCCCTCATATCGCAGTTCAGGGGCTTCGTGGCCCTTGGTTCCGGCTGCGCTGGCATCTGATGGACAGGCGGAGGGGCACGGCTGATGGCGTGGCTGGCAGCGGGTGAGGGGTACGAGATCACCCTTGAGGACGGGCGTGTGGTCGCACGGCGGGTAGGGGGGCGGCAGTTGAAGACGCTGCCGAAGGCGTTGCGCGACAGCCCCGAGGTAGACCGGCTGAGGCAGCTGGCCGAGTGGCTGGACCGGCACGCGGCCTCGTGCGTGACTCAGGTGGATGCCTGGATGGTGTCGTCGCTTCCGGTTCCGACCGAGCTGATCGCGCGGGTGTGGCCGGACGGGGCGTGGCAGGCGGCGCTGCGCGACATGGCCGTTGTGGGCGACGACCCGGACGAGGTCGGCTTCCTGCGGGACGTCACCGGGGACGGGGAGCTCAAGGTGGTCGACCTCGACGGTGAGACCGTGCGGCTGTCGCCGCGCACGGTGACGCTTCCCCACCCCGTGCTCCTGCCGGACCTGGACGACGTACGGGACTTCGCGGCCGATCTCGGCATCACTCAGAAGGTGGAGCAGATCCACCGGGCGACCTGGACCAGGCCGGACGGTCCGGATGCCGGGCGCCCGGAGACGGCGACGGAGATACGGGACTACGCGGGCGGGAAGTTCGCCTCGCGGTTCGGCCTCGCGGCGCGCGCCACAGGCCTCGGCTACCGGGTGTCCGGTGGCTACGCCACGTGCAAGGTGCGCGACGGGGGCCGCAGCACGGAGGCGTCGGTGTGGATCGGCGAGCCGTACTGGGACGGGGAGTCGGAGACCGGTGGACTGAGTTGGCACGACGAGGACGGCCGCGCGGTGCGGCTGACCGAGGTCGGGCCGGTGGTCTGGTCCGAGGGGATGCGCATGGCCGCTGCGCTGTACGCCGGCCGCACGATCGAAGAGGGTGGGGACGCGTGACCGGGACGATTGAGAACGACAACAGGGAACTGCTCGCGGCGGGCGCGGTCCTCCCGGCCGACGCGCGGGGTGCGGGGCCCTCGGCGGTCGAGCTGACCGCGCGCGCCTATCGCCACGCGGTGCTCGGCGAGGACCGGGTCGTCGTGCGGCTGGCCGCGGCCGAACTGGGCCCCGCCGAGGATCTCGCCGCCGGCTTCCTCGGACTTGAGCCGCAGGGCGAGCCGGCCGTGGTCGGTCTCGGCCGGCGCCAGGAACTCGGCTTCCCCGAGTGGGTGCTGGTGCACCACCCCGAGGACGGGCACCACGCCCTGGCGGTCGTGCCGGAGCTGGACCGGCTGGCCCGGCAGGCCAGGACCAAGCCCAAGGCCGCCCTGGACGCCTGCCACGAGCTGGCCGGGCGGCTCGCCGCGGCCGTCCCCCACTTCCTGCCCGTCTTCTACGAGCAGGCCGCGCGGATCTTCCTCGGCGTCGAGAACAGCACGTACGCCGGCCAGTTGTTCGGCCGTGCCCGCACGAGCGAGGCGCAGTACGGGCTGACGGTCGACGAGGACCGGCTCGACGCCCTGTTCCTGGAGTTCGCCCTGGCCGGCGCGCTGCCGGTGAAGGTACTGACCGGGTACGGCAAGGACCTGTCGGCCCGGCTCGCGCCCGTCGAGGCGTACGAGCGGTTCCGGCGGCTGTGCGTGCGCCGGACCGCCGGCGGTCTCGCGCCGTCCGCCCAGGCCGCGGTGGAGCTGAAGCGGCTCGCCCGCGCCGCGGCCCTGTCCGGCAACGAGGCGGAGCAGGACTACCTCGCCGAGCTCCTTCCGCTGCCGGCCACCTTGCGCGCCGCCGCCGGTTGGTGGAAGTCGCACCGTGGCGCGCTGGTCGCACTGGCCCGCCGCGATCCGTCCGTGCGGGGCACGCTGCTGTCGATGACCCCGCCCGGGGACAACGGGGAGATGACCGAGCTGTGGCTGGGAATCATGGCGGAGTCGGGGGCCGACGCCGGTCTCGCGGACGCCGGCCTGCCGCAGGAGGAGCAGTGCTCCGACGGCGCGGCGGGCTGGCTGGAGCGCTTCCACCACGCTCGGCACCGCGGTTGGGGGCCGCGCCCGACGCCACCCGCTCTGCTGGAGCTGGTCGAGCGGGCGGCCGGCCGGCTGCGTGCCGACCTGGCGGCGCGGCCCGAGGGTGAGCGGTTCCTGCGGATCGGTGTCGAGGACGTGAACCTGCTGGACCTCCTGCTCTCGCTGGAGATCGCGGTCGCCGACCCCGAGGAGAAGTCCGCCCACCACCGGCAGGGCAACGCCCTGAGCCTGTCCGACTGGGCCCGCGGCGAGGAGCCGCGGGACCTGGTCGCGCTGGCGGCCGACCCTCGCTTCCGGCCCGCCTTCGGGCGCGGGGCGAACAGCTACAACAGCGCGTCCTCCGGTGCGGACGTGATGCGGCGGCTGGCCGCCTCGCCCGGCGGCCGCCCGATGCTCACCGAGTGGATGCGTGAGGTGGCCGCCTCGTCGGTGGCGGCCGGGCTGCCCGGACTTCCGCAGGCGATCGAGCGGCTTTCGTGGCTGCCCCCCGAGGCTCTCGCGCTCGCGCCGCAGGAGGTCGCGGCCGCAGCCGGTGCCGATCTCGGCGAGGCCCTGGCGCGCACGCTACGAGGCGGTCTGTGGGAGGAGCTGCGCTGGCCGGCGTGGGAGGAGGCACTCACGGAGCTGGCACCGGGCCACCACACCACCGAAGGACTGACGGTCGTCGAGGCCTGGCCGTATCTGATCGTGGCCAACGCGGCACAGGTGCGCGTCATCGACGCCGACTCCACCGTTCTCGTGCACGACCTGAGGCTCCCCACCACGTCCGTGTGGCGCACGGGCTTCCACTACGTGGACGGTGCGTTGCTGGTGTTCTGGAACACATACGGTCGCGGCGAGCCGCAAGGCTACTGGCACACCGCGCCCGACACGGTGTTCGCTCTCGCCGCCACCGGCGCCGGCTCCTGGGCCATGCGTTCGGACCACATCAGCCTGCAGCTGCCCGGCGGCGGCCGCACCACCGGCGGCGGGGTCCTCCACAGCGGCGACACGAAGCTGCCCGCGGAGCGCGCGCTGCTGTCCGACGGCACGTCGTACTGGGTGTGGCAGGACAGGGACGGGGAGGACAAGGGCGGCTGGCTCGAATACGACCCCGCGGGCGGTGCGTACGGCCGGCGCTCGCAGCCCGGCTTCCTCGCCGACGCGCTGCTGCGGCACGCCCCGGGGGCCGAGTTGGCGGCCGGCTCGTGCCGGCTGCGGCCCGCCCCGGCGGTGGCGGGTTCGGCCCAGGGGACGTCGGCGGACGGACTCCTCGGCTGGCGTGTCGTGCGGCTGTCCGACGGCAGCCACCACGGCGAGGACACCACCGGACGGGTCGTCACCCTTCCGAGTGGTGCCGACAGGCCGGTCGGTGCGCTGACATTCCCCGGCGACGACCGACCGCGGGCGCTGACCCAGCAGTGGCGTGAGCTGTTGCTGAACGACCCGGAGGGCACGGTCACGATGTCGGCCGAGTGCGACCACCGCAACGAGCTGTACGGGACCGCGGCTCAGGCCCTGCCGCCGCTGCCGTACCTGCACATGCTGCGCGCGCGAGATCCGCAGGGGTCGGCGGCGCTGCGGGACGCCGACGCGGAGCGGGCCGGCGTCCTGCTGAAGGCGGCTGTGCTCGCGGAGCGGGTGGCGGACCTGCCCGAGTTGGTGAGCGCCGCGCTGCCGCAGGTCTCGGCACCCGAGCTGGTCGCCGGCGTGGTGAAGGTGCTGCGCTTCGCGGTGCGGCAGCAGAAGGCCCTGGACGCCGTGGCGGCCCGGCTCGACCCCGCAGCCGAGCCCACGGCGGCCCGGGTGCAGGGACCGAGCGACCACGTGCTCGCCAAGGCGCTGCACGGCATCGTCAACACCGGCTACTACCGCTACGGCGCGGACACCGACGTGACCTTCCGATATCTGGAGACTCTGGCGTCCGTGCGCGCGGACACCGCCGCCACGGCGCTGCCGGGCCGGCTGCACTTCGATCTCCCGTCGCTGCCCTACTCGGGACTGCCGTTCGTCTCGCTTCTCGACGAGCCGGCCGCGATCGCCTACCGGGCCGTCGCGCCCGGCAGCGAACCGGCACACCGGGCGGCCCTGCTCGAAGTCCTCGGCCGGGTGGACGCGCTGGGGCTGGCCTCGACGGCGGCCTCGGCCGGTCACTGGCGCCGGGTCCTGGTCCGCCTGTCGACGCCTCACCTGCACACGCCGGACGGCCAGCGGCGCAACGTCACGCACCGCAGTGTGCTGCCGCTGGGCGGCGGTGCTCTGCTCGGCATCACCGAGCACAACTCCGGTGTCGACGACGGGTGGGAGTTCGGCGCGCTGCTCCACGATCCGAGCGGCTGTGCCGAGGTGCCCGGCCCCTACACCGTGAGCGGTGACGCGCCGGTGGGCGACCGGGTGCGCCGTGCCGACTGGCTGACCGGCTTCCTCGGGGAGGCGCAGTCCCGTGAGGCGGTGCCCTTCCTGCCGGAGGCCGCCGACGAGTTCAGCCGACTCACCGGTGTGTCCCGGGCGCTGGCCCGGATCGTTCTCGTGGGCATGCCCGACGTGGACAGCTGGGAGAACAACTTTCTGCCGACCGAGCTGCGCAAGACGCTCGGGCTGAAGGTGGCCGAGGCGGGACACGCCCGTGACGAGTTGCGCGCGCTTCCGGTCGAGGTACGCCGGGCGGTGCTCGCGGCGCTCCTGCCCGACGACCCGGCCCGGCTGTGGAGCGAGGGCCCGGACGTGGCGTCGGCGGCCGTCGTGTGGAACGAGAAGGTGGGACGGCGCCGGCAGGTGCCCGACTGGCTGGCGGCGGAGGCCGCGCGCGCCGCGGGCAGCGGCTGGCCCGTGCACCGGGCGCTCCCGGCACTGCTCGAACCGGCGTCGTCGCCGGAGCTCGGCGTCGACGTCCCGTGGCACATCGAGGGCGATCACCCGGCGACGGCGTCCCCCGCCGATGCGCCGTTCACCTCGGCGGTGCTGGTCGGCTCGATGAGCCTGATGGCCTGGCTGGCCCACCGGCTGCCCGCCGGCGACCCGGTACGGGCGGCGCTGCCGAGTGCGCTGACCGCCGTGCGGCAGCGTCTCGCGGCGCCCGAACTGCTGCTCTGCGCCGGGCACTACACGAGTCTCGCGGACTTCCGGAAGGTGGCCGGCGCCCCGACGGAGACGGCACCGGACCACGAGCGGTACGGTGCGGTGCTCATGGCTACGCAGGACGACCGGCCGCAGCCGGCCGTACGGCCCGCCCTGCTGGATTCCACCGGCTCCGACCCGTACCTGGTGGCACTGCGCGGCGCCGATCAGCAGCCGACCGGGGTCGAGACGGCCCTGCGGTGGGCGTACGACCCGGCGTTCGCACGGCTGCTGGCCGACCCGGGGGTGCCCGTGGCGGGCGCGGCGGACGACGAGGGCCTGTGGTGGCCGCAGGATCCGTCCCGTTCGGTGCCCGAGCGGGTGGCCGAGGTCGCCGAGGCGCACGGTCTGACCGCCGACGCGGCGACGCTGTACCTGATGCTGCTGGCCATGCCCGACCCGACGGACCGCAACACCGCGCGATGGACGGGGTGGAAGCCGGCTCGTCTCAAGGCGGCGCGGGCCGAACTGGCCGAGACCGACCTGGTGGTGTCGGGCGTACGGGCCCGGGCGGGACGCTCGCTGGTCCTGCCGGGCGCCTGGGCGGAGCAGTCGGCGCCCGTCCTGCCCGTCGAGCAGTGGAAGCTGCCGATGTACGGGGTGGCCACGGGCGGCCGGCCGGTGCTGGGCGCCCTGGTGCCGACCGAACCGGCCGCGGAGCTGTTCGCCCGGGCCTGGCAGCGGATCCTCGACGGCGACCTCCCGCGCTTCGAGGAGCTGAAGGTGCGGCGTACCAGGCGCCGCCGCTGAGGCGCCGCCGAACGGCACCTGAGCCGCCGCTGACCGGCCGCCCGTCGTCAGCACGGCGCGGCGCGCCCCTCCGGGTGCGCCGCGCCGGTCCCCGACCCGTAGGAACACCTGTCGAACCATGACGAAGGAAACCCGCATGACCGCCACCGAACAGACCGCACCCGTCCGGCAGGGCCAGCCGGCCGAGGAGCGCCACGCCGTCGAACTCGCCTTCCTCGCCGCCCAGGACCCCGGGCCGCGGCCGCCCGGCTGGGCGCTCACTCCTCGCGCGGTGGTCACGTTCGTCTGCGGCAGCGACGGCGTGGAGCTGGCCTTGCCAGGACGTCGCGCCGGTCTGCCGTCGAAGCTGGTGATCGCCCCGAAGTTCGTCGGCGAGCGCGCGCTGGTCGAACGCTGTGTGGTCACCCTCGCCGGAGAGCGCGGGCTGCTGCTCACCGGCGAGCCCGGCACTGCCAAGTCGATGCTGTCGGAGCTGCTCGCGGCCGCTGTCAGCGGGACCAGCGCCCTTACGGTGCAGGGCACGGCGGGCACCACCGAGGACGCGTTCCGCTACGGATGGAACTACGCCCTGCTGCTCGCCCAGGGCCCCACCCCGCAGGCCCTGGTGGACTCCCCGGTCCTCGCCGCCATGCGGGCCGGCCGGGTGGTGCGGGTCGAGGAGATCACCCGCTGTCTGCCCGAGGTCCAGGACGCCCTCGTCTCCATCCTGTCGGACCGGCGGATCACCGTACCCGAGCTGACCTCCACCGAGGACGCGGTCGTCCGCGCCGCCCCCGGCTTCACCGTCATCGCCACCGCCAACCTGCGCGACCGGGGCGTCTCCGAGATGTCGGCCGCGCTGAAGCGCCGATTCAACTTCGAGACCGTCGACCCGATCGCCGACGCCGACGCCGAGGCGGTCCTGATACGCCGCCAGGCCGTCGCCGCCGTACAGCGGGCGGGCGCGGCCTTCGCCGTCGATGACGCCGTCCTCGACGCCCTCGTCACCGTCTTCCGCGACCTGCGCTCCGGCCGCTCCGGCGAGGGCTGGGACGTGGAGCGGCCGGGAACGGTCATGTCCACCGCCGAGGCCGTCCAGGTGGCGGCGTCGCTGGGGGTCGCGGCCGCCTACCTGCCCCCCGCGGACGTGCTCGATCTGCTGCCGGGCCATCTGCTCGGTGTGGTCCGCAAGGACGACCCCGCCGACCACGCACGGCTGCTGGGCTACTGGGACGGCCCGGTGCGCCGCCGCGCCGAGAACGGCTCGGCGATGTGGCGCCGGCTCTGGGACCTGCGCGGGAGCCTGCGTTGACGACCGTCGATCCACGGACGGCCGTGGACGCACTGGCCGCGTCGCGTGAGCCGTTCCTGCTGGGAGTGCGCCACCACAGTCCGGCGCTGGCCGCCGTGGTACCCGCCCTGCTGGAAGAGGCGCGGGCCGAGGTGGTCTGCGTCGAGCTGCCGAGCGACTTCCAGCCCTGGCTGGAGCACCTGGCGGACCCCGAAACCGTCGCCCCGGTCGCCCTGGCCGGAGCGGGCGGGGGAGGACGGCTCTCGTTCTACCCGTTCGCGGACTTCTCACCGGAGCTCGCCGCGGTCCGCTGGGCCAGGAGCCGCGGGATGGAGGTCGTGTGCTGCGACCTTCCCCTCGGCGACCCGCGCTGGTCGTCGGGGGCACTCGGACCGGTGCGCGAGCATGACGGGAGTGAGGCGGTACGCCCGGAGGCCGGTGCGCCCCCGGGAGCCACGGGTGCGCTCGACGCCGGCCCCGACCCTGCTCCCGGCGACGGGACGTCGCGGGTGCGGCGCTCGTACGCCGAGGCGCTCGCCGCCGCCGGGACCGGACGGGACGGCGACGACTTGTGGGACCGCGCGGTGGAGGTGCTGGCTCCGGGGTGCGCCCCGGACGCGGTGCGCCGAGCCGCACTGGGCGTGGGCTGGGCCCTGCGCGCCGACGCTGCCGTACCCGTCGCCGACCTGGCGCGGGAGGAACGGATGCGGCAGGTGATCGCCTCTGCCTCGGCCGACGGGCGCCGGGTGGCAGCCGTGATCGGCGCCTTCCACGCACCCGCGCTTCTCACGTCCACGAACGCGGAGGCCGGGGCCGGGACAGCGGACGTTTTCGGCGCTGCGGAGCGGGCGGCCGTTCCGTCCGAGGCCGCCCCACGCGGGGCGGGGCCCCGCACGTGGGGGTCCGATACGGACACGGCAGCGGATTGGGCGGCAGGCAGGGCCGGGGGAGAGGGCGCCGAAGCGACCGACGGCTCGTCGGTGACCTCGCTCGTGCCGTACTCCTTCGACCTGCTCGACTCCCGGTCCGGCTACCCGGCTGGAATCCGCGACCCGTTGTGGCAGCAGGCGGTGCTCACCGCCGCCGGCGATCCGGAACGGATCCGGGAGGCGGCTGCCGACGCGGTGACCGGCCTGTGCCGCGAAATGCGCCGCAACGGTCACACCGCGGGGACCGGCGAAGGCGCCGAGACGCTGCGCCTGGCCTGCGACCTGGCCGCCCTGCGCGGACTGCCCGCGCCCGGACGCGGCGAACTCCTGGAGGCCGTCACCACTGTCCTCGGCCAGGGCGAACCGCTCGGCCGGGGCCGGGCCCTGGCCCGCGCGCTGGAGGCCGTGTTCGTCGGCACCGCACGCGGCCGGATCAGCCCGCACGCGCCCCGGTCCGGTCTCGGCCCCTCGGTCGAGACCGAACTCGCGGAACTGCGGCTGCCCCGACCGGACGACCCCGACCGCCGCGACCTGCGCCTCGACCCGCTCCGCTCACCGCTGGACGGCCGCCGCGAAGTGCTGCTCCAGCGGCTGCTGGTGATCGGCGCCTCGTACGGCGAACCGCTGGACGTGGCGGGCACGGGCGACGGCACCGCGCTCGGCACCAGGTGGCGTCTGACGTGGACGCCGTCCGTGCCCGCACGCCTCGACCTCGCGGGCGTGCGCGGGGTGACCGCGGCCCAGGCCGCCGCCGGTACGCTCGCCGCGACCGCGCGCCACGAGGCCGCCGAGGGCGGCCCAACCCCCGCCCAGATCCTCACCGGGCTGACCGCCGCCGCGCGCTGCGGCCTGCCCGAACTGGTCGACGCACGCCTGCACGAGGCCTCCGTCGTGCTGCCCGACAGCGCCGACCTGCCCGAGCTCCTCCAGGCCCTGGACCTGTTGGAGGGGCTGCGGCGCGGCCACTACCCCGACACCGTGCAGGACGCCCGCACGACGGCCGGCGCCCTCACGGAGGAACTCCTCGACGCCGCGGTCCGGGCACTGCCCGGCCTCGCCGGGAGCGACAGCGGAGCCGACGCCGGGGCGCTGGTGGCACTGGCGGACCGGACGGCCTCCCGTCATCTGGGCCTGCGACTGGACCGGGCGCTCGCCGAGCTGGCGGCCGAGGGCTCCCCGCTCATCCAGGGCGCGGCCCTGGCCGTACGCGTGCTGCTCGACCTGGACGACGCGGCCGCACTCGGCGAGCGTACGGCCGGCTGGATCGACGGGGCCACGGCTCCGGACACGCGCCGGGCGCTGGCGAAGCGTCTTGCCGGGCTGCTCACAGCCGCCGGGCCCCTGCTCCAGGCGTCGCCGGACGCGCTCGTCGCACTCATGGACCGGATCGACTCGCTGACCGACCAGGACTTCCTCGACCGGCTCCCGGCCCTGCGCGGCGGCTTCGACACGCTGACCCCGGCCGCGCGCGACAGGCTGCTCATCACCGTGACGGAGCGGCTCGGCGACCGGCTCGACCTGTCACTCGACGCCCCGCCGGAGCTGCTCGCCCTGTGGGCGGCGGCCGACGCGGCCGGATCGGCAGCGCTGAAGGCCCTGGGCCTGCCGGCCGCGGACACCGACTCAGGAACGGACCCGGGCTCGGCCGGCATTCCCCGCCCCGTACCCCCACCCGCAGCGGACAGCGCCGCCGCGGACCGACGGCTCGGCCGTGCCGACCGCTGGCGGCTGCTGCTCGGCCGCCACAAGGAACGGCTCACCCACGACGCACGCCGCTACGCCCACGCCCTGGACGAGCTCTACGGCCGCGGGCGCGGCGAAGGCGCCCAGGACCTGGCCGGCGGCGCACCGGGTCAAGGCGGCGGTCAGGACCCGTCCTTCCCCACCGCGCGGGAGTGGGCACAGGAACTGGAGGCCCTCTTCGGCACCGACGTACGCGAGGAGGTCCTCGCGGAGGCCGCCGACGCGGGCCGCACCGACGTGCTCGCGCAGCTCGATCCGGCGTCGGTGCGCCCGTCGGTGGAACTGCTCGGTTCGGTGCTGTCCCTGGCGGGAGGCATGCCCGAGGCCCAACTCGCCCGGCTGCGTCCGCTGGTGAAGCGGCTCGTCGACGAGCTGTCCCGGGAGCTGGCCACCCGCCTGCGCCCGGCGCTCACCGGTCTGGCCACCCCGCGCCCGACGCGACGGCCCGGCGGGCGCCTCGACCTCGCCCGTACCCTGCGGGCCAATCTCGCCCACACCCGGCGGACCGAGGACGGTCGGCTCGTCGTCGTACCGGAGCGCCCGCTGTTCACCACGAGGGCGAGCAAGGAGGCGGACTGGCGCCTGGTCCTCGTCGTCGACGTCTCCGGCTCGATGGAGGCATCGGTGATCTGGTCGGCGCTGACGGCCGCGGTCCTCGGCGGGGTTCCGACCTTGTCCACGCACTTCCTGGCCTTCTCCACGCAGGTGATCGACCTGACCGACCGGGTCGAGGATCCGCTGTCGCTGCTGCTGGAAGTCAGGGTCGGCGGCGGTACGCACATCGCGGCCGGTCTCGCGCACGCGCGTTCGCTGATCACAGTGCCGAGCCGCACGCTGGTCGTCGTGGTCAGCGACTTCGAGGAGGGCGCACCGCTCGGCGGGCTGCTGGGCGAGGTGCGTGCCCTGGCGTCCTGCGGCGCCCACCTGCTGGGCTGCGCGGCACTCGACGACACCGGCACACCGCGCTACTCGGTGTCCGTGGCGCGCCAACTCGTCGCGGCCGGTATGCCGGTGGCCGCTCTCAGCCCGCTCGAACTCGCCCGCTGGGTGGGCGACCGCCTCCGTGGAGAACCCCGTTGAGCACCGAACTCCTGCCGCCCGTCGCCCCCGACGTCCTCGCCGATGCCGTGGAGCAGCTCAGCGCACGGCTGCGCAAGAAACTCGACGCGGCGATCTCTGGCTGCGCCGGCCAGGCCTCCGCCACGGCCGTCGGGACGGTCGAGGTCCACTTCGGCGAGGACGCCACGGTCACACTGCGCCCGGGCCCGTCCGGCACGGTCACGAACCCGGCACAGGCCGTGTGCACCTGCCTGTTGGCCCCGCGCTGCCTGCACCGGGCCGCGGCCCTGGGTGCGGCGCCCATCGCCGACGGGGAGGACGACGTGGGCGGTGAGGACGACTCAGGTACGGGTGGGGCCGCAGGCCCGGGCACAACCTCCGACACGGGTGCGGGCCCCGAGGAGCCCGCACCCCACACCCCCGCCACCGACGTTGCGGCCACGGTGGTCGAGCCGGCCGCCCTCACCGAGGCGCAGGTCCAGGCCGCCACGGCGCTGTGGGACGCCGCCGCCGAAGCCCTGTCCGCCGGTGTCACGGCGGGCGGCGCCGTGGTGCAGGCCGAGCTGCTCCGCGCCGCCCACACCGCGCGGCTGGCCGGGCTGCCGCGGGCCGAAGCCGCTGCGCTGCGAGTTGTACGGAGCCTGAGGGCCGCGCGGGAGCGGAGCCAGGGACAGAGTCTCGCCGACCTCACCGGAGCCTTCCGTGAGCTGCTGGCCGGCGCCGCCCTCCTCGCCTCCGGGGCGGCCGACACGGAGGCGGCCGGCTCCGCGCGCCGGGTCTACGAACAGGGCGGCAGCCTGCGGGTGTACGGCCTGTGCCGGGAGCCGGTGCTCTCCGCGACGGGGTACGGCGGAGTGACCACGCACCTGGTCGGTTCGGACGGCGCCGGTTACACGGTGTCCGACGTGCGCCCCGGCGGCCTCGCCCGTGTGAAGGGCGCGGGGTCCGCGTCCGTGGCGCTCGGCGGTGCCGTCCTCGACCACGCCGGGCTGGCACGCGGAGGTCTGCGGATCGTCGGCGCGACCGTCTCCGCGGACGGACGGCTCGGGGCGGGGCGGGGGGTCGGCGCGACACCGATGCGCGGGGTGGACTGGTCCGAGGAACCTGCCGCCGCCCTCTTCGCCCGACCGGTGCGGGAGGCGATGGCCGCTGTGCTCGCCGACGGCGCGCCCGGAGCGGGCGCGCCCGGCAGGACAGCGCCGAGTCTGCTGGGCTGCGACGTCGAGGTGATCGGTGCGGCCGGCGACTCTGCCGTCGTCCGCGTCGCCGGTGAGGGACCGCTGCTGCGGCTCCGCCCCGCACACCCCCACCCGGAGTTGCCGCACGCCGCCAACCTGCGCCGGATCGCCGAACACCCCGGGCTCGCCCTGCGGGTGCTCGGCCGTCCCGACCTGGACCGGGCGGCGACACTCCGGCCGCTGGCGGTCGGGCCGGTGCCGGGAGTGTCCGCCACGCTGCGGCTGCCGGACGCGTGGAAGGGCCGTGCCGACCTGGGCTACGACCGGCTCCAGGGCGAGCACTTCCCCCGCGAGACGGCAGGACCCGCGGCCTGCGGGCCGGTCACCGCAGGCCCCGACCCGCTGGCGGAGGCACCGCTGTGGCGTGTCCGTCGCCTGCTGGAGACGGGCGTCGCGGGCGGTCGCCGTGCCGTGGCCGAGGCGGGCCGCGGGACGGACGCGGCCTCGCTCTCCGCCCGCCTGACCCGGGCGGAACTCGGCGTAGCGGCCCTCCTCGCACAGGCCCTGACAACGGAGGCGGGCCGCCGCCCCCGCGACACCTTCGGCCGCCTGACCGACCCCTCGGCCGACGCCTACGCGAGGGCCTGGCTCGCCTCGGCCGTGCACCTGGCCGCTGCGGAACGCTCGCTGGTGGCCGCGTCCTGGTCGTGACCCACCACTGAGCCCACCGGGCCGCCTGGGCCGCCCGGTGGGCTCAGGCGGCCCCGGACCCCAGTTCTTCTGGCGCTCCGTACCGCCACGGGTGGCGGCCTGTCTGCGGACTCTTCCACCGAGCCGCTCCCGAACCGCCGGTCTCTGCTACCCGTGTTCGGCACCCTGGACGCGTCGAGGGGTGGCGCCACGGCCCGGCACGGCCCGGTTCGGCATAGATGTCACCCACGGGGGAGACACTCGCTCCGCGACCGCGACTACGATCGTGGCGGCGGTCCGGACAGCGAATCCCCGGTTCGGCTCTGTCGAGCAGTGGTGGGTGCTGGCACACATTCCGTGACGACGATCACCGGGATTCCTCGATGACAGTGCTTCGTGCCCGGACTGTGAGCTTCCCCCGGATCATGTGCACAGCTGCTACGAGCGCCGGTTGGCCGATACCACGGTCGGCGACCAACCGGTTGTGATCGGGCTGACCGTCCGATGGGCACGGGCCTTTCATCGGCTGTGATCGCTGATCCGGTGGGGGAGTTGGGGCCGGTCCGGCAGGCCCGCAGGGATGCCGGACTACGCGACCGACCAGGTCGGCGAGCGGTTGGAGCGGGCGCGAAGTGCAGGCTGGTCTTCGTTGACCGGCTCCTGGCCGAACTCGTTCATCCGAGGCATGGCGTCACCCACGACGTACTGGCCTGCTGGTCTCAGGTTGACCGGTCAACCGTCACCCGTGCGGTCGGCGGGGTCCGGCCTCAGCTCGCCGACCGCGGCTGTCGCATCGAGGGCGGTCTACGACTTCGCACGCCCGCCGATGTGATCACCCACCTCGGCGCCGACGGCCAAACCGCGCTGCTGGACGCCACCGACATCAGGGTCCGCCGCCCGGGAACACACCGCGGCGGACGCAGCCGGTTCATCTCCGGCTGGAGCCGCATCAACGCGATGAAGGCCCTCGTCGTCACCGATGAGATCGGACGCCTGCTGTTCTGCGGCGAAGTCCGGGCCGGATCAGTTGCCGACACCTCCCGAGCCCGTGCCGCCGGCCCGGCCGACGGCGGCGGTTCGGCCGGTGGAATCCGTGAGGTTGTGGGTGTGCCGGGCGATCGACCCGGCGAGATTCGCGAACAGCAGGATGACGGGTGCGCCGAGGTGGCCGAGCCACTCCGGACGGCGGACGGTGAGGGCGACGCCTTCTGCCATGCCGGCCTTCGCCGGATCAGGCCGGATCGTCTGGTCGCAACCGCTCCCCGGACGCTTCCCGGTGCATCCTTGCGGCGAGGGCCAGGAAGACCGACAGATTCTCGACCATCTCCATGGGGAGCCTGGCCCACGGCTTTCCGTCGCCGAGCCGATGGATCTCCAGCCAGCCCTGTTTCACCGTGACCCGGTCGACCTCGCGCCAGTCGAGCCGGTGGTCGAGGTACCCGACCCCGGCTTGATCGAGGTGGGCTCCGAAGAAGTCGAGCCGTTCGCCCGCCTGCAGCCGGTCCCTGTCCTGCGGCAGCCGTACGCGCGTGAATGTTTTGTCCAGTTCGTCGATGAACCGTGCGACTCCCTTGTACGCGTCGGTCACCGTGATCTCGGAGCCCTCACGGGGACGCACCCAGAGTTCGTGCGTGGTGACGCTGGTGATTCCGTTCGTCACTTTGGTGCTGCTCCGCCGAATGCCGTTGATCTCGTCCCACGAGTACGCCTCCGGCACGTGCCCGGCGACCTCCCGAACGATGCCGTGCTGGTAGTGACCTACCCAGACCTGCGCCTGCCGTCTCGTGAGCGCGAGGAAGAGGAAGTACCCGGCTGCGGCGACTATGGCGGTCCCCAAGACGAGTAGCGGCAGCCCGTAGTACCAGGCGCCGTGACTCCGCCGGCCCTCCGCTGCGGTCGAAATCCCCAGCCAGAGCACCGGCAGTCCGATCAGTGCCGGCAGCAGCACCAAGATCCATGGAAAGCGCTTGGGCTCGGTCCACACCAGCCCCTGGCGCGAGCCGAGTTCGAACTCCCGCGCGACTCTGCGCATGGAGGGCGGAACAGGAGTGGAACCATGATCCGACACAACCCCCCCAGGGCCAGACAGTTGAGGGCCATTGTCGGGGAGAAGAGCCCTTACGGGAAGAGCGCCCTTGGACCGTACAAGTCATCTTTGACGGGCGGCGGAAGAAGCGCCGCGCCGCGGCCTTGTCCCGCAGAGAACGGCGGCCGCAGCGCTCTCGCCGAAATCGCCCTCCGCGAGCCCGCTCACCCCGTGCAGCCCCCTTGCCACGGCAGCCCCGACGGAAACAGATATGGGGCTGTACGTGGTGCCCCGGGCGCCCTCAAGCACTGTGACACCCGCTCGGGTGCATACCTCGTGCAGGTTCCAGCCCAGGTGTCCAGGCTTGACCTCGCAATATGTCTCCTCATGAAGGTGAAAGAACATGCCGACGTTTGTCGCCCTGCTGAGCTGGACCGATCAGGGGATCCGAAACTACAAGGACACCGCGAAACGCGCCGAGATCTTCGGCGCAGCAGTACAGAAGCTCGGCGCGAGGCTCCTGAGTATCTACTGGACTGTCGGTCCGTACGACCTCGTGGCGATCGTCGAGGCGCCCGACGACGAAACTGCCACGGCGGCACTCCTGCAGCTCGACGGGGTGGGCAACGTCCGTTCCACGACACTGCGGGCGTTCGGCCGAGAAGAGATGGAGCACATCATCGCCAAGACGGCTGGCTGACAACGGTGGATCTACCGGGCCCTGGTGATGTGAGGTTGGGCAGGGCATTTGTTGAGCGTGGGGCCGGTGCGCCACGCGCCGGCGTCGTACCGATCAGCACCCGCACGAGATGACCGCGCCCCTGGCCGGCGTCTCCAGCTCGGTCGCCGAGACGTGCGGCGGCAGGCGCGCGCCGCGCTGCGGTGGAGGATTCGGCCGCAGCAGTTCCGCGCGGGTTCCGGTTGCGTAGCGGACCTCGCCGACCAGGCAGGAGTACCCAGAGTGCTCCGGGTCATCTCCAGTGCCTGTGCGCCGCGTCCGACGACAGCTGCGGGCGTCGGCCGGTGCTTCGCGTCCAGTCCCAGGTCCTCCAGCATGGCGCGGCGCTCGCCGTACGGCAGCCCGGCCGGGCCGCGGCCGTCCAGGTGCACCGCATCGAACAGCACGAGATGCGCCGGCACCAACTGGGCTGTCAGGGCTGCCTCGGCCGCCGATGCAAGGCCCATGGGGGACTGCAGCCGCTCGAAGTCACAGCGCTCCTCGACGTCGAGTGCGACGATCTCGCCGTTCAGGGCCGCGGACCTGCCGAGCACGGCCCGGAGCCCGGCGAGCTCCGGGTAGGGGGCGCTGGTGTCCGCCCCGGACCGGGACCGCTGGCCCCTGGTCCCGTCGCCCGGCATGTAGACCATGGCCCGGTGCCCGTCGTTCTCAGGACTGTGCGGTGTCTCACGAGACACCGCACAGCCGGCGCCCTGGGTCAGTTGCCGCAGGCGCAGTTGGTCGTGGCCGGAACTTGTTCGGAGAGCTCGCCGGCGCAGCATGCGTCATCGCCTGCGCCGGCCTGGGCGCTCTTGCCAAGGGTGTCGGCGTCGGCCTTGACGACGTACACCTCCCACGGTTCCTGGCCGGGACCGTGGACCCAGACCTTGTCCTGCAGGGCGTAGCAGCAGGAGGTGTCGTTCTCCTCGAACGTCGCCAGGCCCGCGTCCTTGAGGCGGCCGGTGGCCGCAGTGACCTGGTCGGCGGACTCGACCTCGACGCCAAGGTGGTCCAGGCGGGTGTCCTGCCCCGGCTCGCCCTCGATGAGGACGAGCTTGAGCGGAGGTTCGGTGATGGCGAAGTTGGCGTAGCCCTCGCGCCGTTTGGCCGGTTCGGTGCCGAACAGCTTCGAGTAGAAGGTGATCGACGCCTCCAGGTCGCTGACACGCAGGGCGAGCTGAGCGCGGGACATGGCGGTACTCCCATTCGATTGCATTGACATCTGTCGATGCAACGTTGCGCCCTGAATTGAGGGGTGTCAATATAGAAGCATGTCGAATCACGAACTTGTGGTGTTGGGGCGGGGCGGCGAGGCCGACGCGTGCTGCCCCGGGCTGCTGTCTGCCCCGCTGGACGAGGAACAAGCCGTTGACCTGGCGAAAGTCTTCAAGGCGCTTGGTGACCCGGTGCGCTTGCGGCTGTTGTCGATGATCGCTTCGCAGGCGGGCGGTGAGGTCTGCGTGTGCGACCTGACTCCGGCCTTCGACCTCTCCCAGCCAACCATCTCGCACCATCTCAAGCTGCTGCGGCAAGCCGGTCTGATCGACTGCGAGCGCCGTGGCACGTGGGTCTACTACTGGCTGCTGCCGGAGATGACCGACCGCATCGCGGGCATCCTGACCCGTCCCGCCGGCACTCCGCTGCCCGGTCGGGGCGAGACGGCCGGTGCTGCCTCGTGAGCGCTGCCGCACCTGAACGGAGCGTGACCCGGCGGCTGTCGTTCCTGGACCGCTATCTGGCCTTGTGGATCCTCGCCGCGATGGCCGTGGGCCTCGGCCTGGGGCGCCTGGTCCCTGGGCTCGGGGACGCGTTGGCCACCGTGACGGTGAGCGGGGTATCCCTGCCGATCGCGCTGGGCCTGCTTGTGATGATGTACCCGGTGCTGGCCAAGGTCCGTTACGACCGGCTCGACACCGTGACCCGCGACCGGCGCCTGCTGCTGCTCTCGCTGCTGCTGAACTGGATCATCGGCCCGGCCCTGATGTTCGCGCTGGCCTGGCTGTTCCTGTCGGACCTGCCCGAGTACCGCACCGGCCTGATCATCGTCGGACTGGCCCGCTGTATCGCCATGGTCATCATCTGGAACGACCTGGCCTGCGGACACCGGGAAGCGGCCGCTGTTTTGGTCGCGCTCAACTCGGTGTTCCAGGTGATCGCGTTCTCCGCGCTCGGCTGGTTCTACCTCCGGGTACTGCCCGGCTGGCTCGGCCTGGAACAGACCGGACTCGACGTGTCCGTGTGGGAGATCGCCCGCAGCGTCCTGATCTTCCTCGGGATCCCGCTCGCGGCCGGTTACCTGACCCGCCGCCTCGGTGAGAAGACCAAGGGCCGCGCCTGGTACGAGGCGAAGTTGATCCCGCGCATCGGCCCGTTCGCCCTGTACGGGCTGCTGTTCACGATCGTCGTCCTCTTCGCCCTCCAGGGCGACGCCATCACCGGCCGGCCGCTGGACGTGGCCCGTATCGCGCTGCCGCTGCTGGTCTACTTCGCGCTCATGTGGGCCGGATCGATGCTGCTGGGCAAGGCCGTCGGCCTCGACTACCCGCGTACCACCACGCTCGCCTTCACCGCCGCAGGCAACAACTTCGAGCTGGCCATCGCCGTGGCCATCGCCACCTTCGGCGCCTCCTCAGGACAGGCACTCGCCGGGGTCGTCGGCCCGCTCATCGAAGTGCCCGTACTGATCGGCCTGGTCTACGTGGCCCTGTATGCGCGCCGCTATTTCACAACCCCAACTGCCCCCGCACCGCAGGAAGAGCCCACCCGTGCCTGACACCCCGCAGCAACCATCAGTGCTGTTCGTCTGCGTCCACAACGCCGGGCGCTCACAGATGGCGGCCGCCTTCCTCACCCACCTCGCCGGGGACCGCGTCCAGGTCCGGTCCGCCGGGTCCGCCCCGGCGGACACGGTCAATCCGGCCGTGGTCGAGGCGCTCGGTGAGGTCGGCATCGACATCTCCGCCGAGGTGCCCAAGGTCCTCACCGTGGAAGCCGTCCAGGCCTCCGACGTCGTCATCACCATGGGCTGCGGCGACACCTGTCCCGTCTTCCCGGGCAAGCGCTACCTCGACTGGCAACTCTCCGACCCGGCGGGCCAAGGCATCGGCGCCGTCCGCCCCATCCGCGACGAGATCGAACAACGCATCCGCGCCCTGATCGACGACATCGCACCGACGGCCCGCGCATGACCGGCACCCAGGACGGTCGCATTGAACCACTGCGGCCCGAGCATGCCGTCGATGCCCACTGCGAAGTCGAGGGCATAGCGCCGTGGCGGCGACGGCCAGGTCCGTCCAGCGCTGGGTGACGACTCTGTCGGACCGTGCGGACAGCACGACGGTCTCGTCAGTGTGGCGCAGCACTGTTCTGTGGCCGTCCTTCTCCAGGCACCGGATCATGGCGGCAACTTCGCCCGGCTCTCCCCGCTCAAGCACAAGCATCTCAACGCGCTTGGCTGCTACAGCTTCGCCCCCCGGCGTCCCGGCCGCCGGCGCTCTGCGCCCGCTGCGCGACCCGGCCGCGGGCGGGCTGGACGAGGGCGACGAGACGGTCTGAGCACAGTCCCCGACGGTCGGATTCTCAGGCTCTCAGCGGGGGTTCCTGCGCATGCACCAGGTGCGGGGACCGTTGTCGGGAGCTGGACGTCGGCGGTGACCTGGAAGCCGAGGCGTTCGTAGAACCGCACGTTCGCCTCGCTGGAGGTCTCCAGGAACGCCGGACACTCGGCGCGCCCGGCCTCCTGGATGCCGGGAATCAGTACGGCGCTGCCGAGGCCCTTGCCCTGGGCCTCGGGGGAGGTGGCCACGGTCTCCAGGAACCATCCCGGCTCCTTGGGCCTGTGCGGGGCCATGACCGCGTCCGCCGCCTGAGAAACGGCGGCCCGGTCGCCGCTGAGTTCGCCGAGAATCGGCCCGAGTCCGGCGAAGGCCCGAGCGAGAGTATCGACCGCCGTGGGAACGTCGGCGTCGGTGATGGGACGTACGGAAGGAGCGTTCTGGTGCTGTGCCATGTCACCGAACGAGCTTGACAGCAGGCCACTGCCCCGACAACGCATTCGACCGGGCCGGGCAGGCCCCGCACTCGCCCATTGCGGGCACGGCTCGCGGTGCCGATGCCGCAGCGAGCGCTGTGCCCCGGCACCGGTCGGGCCGGGACTCGGGGTGTGGCATTCAGGAGGGGGTGCACGCCTCGGCGAGCGAGACGCTGTTCTCGTAGAGGTGATGCCGGGTGATCCGGCCCTTCTCGACGGTGAGGCGCAGCGCGAAGGGGCCCTCGAAGTGCTTCCCCGTTGCTCGTACAGTTCCCGAGTAGTGGCCCATCAGGACGGCGTCGGTGCCGTCGACGAGGAACGTGTCGGCGAAGGCCCGTGCGTCCTCGGCCACCGTGTGCTCGGCCAGCTCGGTGAACTGTGCGGCGCATTCGGCTCCGGTGGAGCGTGGCCGGATCCACGGGACGGCAGGGTTCTCGGCGAGGAGCCAGTCGACGTCGTCCGCGAAGAGTGCGACGAGCCGCTCGACGTCCCCGGCCGTCCGGGCGGCGAGGAACTCCTGGACGACATGGCGAGTGGTGTCGGCGACGGAACTCGCCTTGGTGTCAGAGGACTTGATGGGCATGGTTGCTCCTCGGGCCTGGGTGCCGGAACCCTCGTCGGGGATCTCGTTGACGTGCACCACGCTGCCGCAACAGGGGAGCGTGGTCGATTACGTCAGTGGTAATGGACGGGGGGAAAGGCAGAAACAAGCCCGCGGAGGTGTGTGCCGGACACAGAGACGTTTGCCGCGACAACGGGACACCGCCCCGACTGCCCCCGAGGAAGGCGGCAGAGCAGATGGGCGTTCCGCCGCCCCGGCCTGACCCCGCACACGCATCCGTAACGGTGACCGAGGCCAGGACCGCATGCATCGTTCTCGTTCCGGGAGATCAGCGGTGAGGCGGCCCAGGGCCAGAGCGGCTCCGCTCGCGGCGCGGAGGCCGGGGCGCGACGCCTCGCACATCCCAACCCCGCGCCGACCTGTCGCAAGCAGGATGTGGCTCGGTCGAGGTACGCGTATGCGTCCGGGGCACCCGGGATCGGGCAGGTGACCCTGATCACCGCCCGTCCGTCGTGCCGGTCCCGTCCGGTGGCCGTACGGGCCTCCGCCTCCCTGGCAGCCCCGACTGCACCGGACTTGACCGACACCAGACCGGCACATCGCACCCCGGTGGTGGCGGGAAATGATCTTTCGGGTCTGTGTAGGCGGACGTAGTCTTCAGCACGCCGTACTGGATCTTGGTGAGGAGAGAAAAAGTGCGTTTGTCCATGAGGGCCGCAGCGGTTGGTGGTGCGTCCACGGTCGCACTTCTGTTTGCAGCGGTCTCCCCTGTGAACGCTGCCGAAGCAGGAACCGCTGTTCCTGGTGTCGCGGCTGCCGGCTGCTACATCCAGAATGTGTCAAGCGGTGTTCTGACCGTGCGCAGCGGTCCTGGAACCAAGTACACGAGCATCGGGACGATTGCAGCGGGTGGACGGCTGCCCTGCGGCGTTGACAAGGACACCGTGACGACAGGCCAGAGCTATACCTCCTGTGGCGGGGGGAACGGCTGGATGACAGTGAAGATCAACGGCCGGGACGGGTGGGTCGCCGAAGAGTGTGTAGGCATTGGCTGGGGGTGACCTGTCATGACGTCGGCGCCCGCCTGCTTCTCCCCGGGCGCCGGTCCGGGCTCCACCACGCCGCCCCGCGGTGCGGAGTGGTGGAGCTCGCAGGTCAGGGCTAGCGGCTGATCCTGACGGGGGCACCGGTCCGACTGCCGCGTACCCGGGCACCGAGAGCCGGCAGTCGGTCTCGATCCGGAGGAATTCTAAGACCGGCCGCGCAGGGTGGGGAGGTAGGCCGGTGCCTTGCGGACCGGGGTGGCCCTCTCCAAGGCGTACGCGTAGCTGAGCAGGTTCGCGTCGCTGTAGCGCGTTCCGAGGAAAGAGACGCCCAGCGGCAGCGTGTCCCGTGCGTAGCCGGCGGGCACGGTGATGTGGGGATAGCCGGCCACTGCGGAGTTGCGGGTGGAACTCTCGAAGGGGGTGGGGTCCAGCGCTTCGACGGCAGGAGCGGGGATGCCGGTGGGGGTGACGATGGCATCAAGCCGGTGCTCGGCGAGAACGCCGTCGATGGCCTGACGGGCCTGACGGGTCGCGGCGCTGCGGTGCTGACGGTAGGCCGGTGCGTTGACATCTCCGTCGGTCTTGTCGGCCATCTCGAAGAGTTCCTGGCCGAACTTCGGCATTTCGACGGTGGAGTTCCGCTTGTTGAACGCGATGAGCTCGGTGAGGTTCTTGGGGTGGGGGCCCGGGGTGGCGGCCAGGTAGGCGTTGAGGTCGTGCTTGAACTCGGTCAGCACGGCGGGAAGCATGTCCTTCTGCATCATGTCTTTGGAGTCGGCCACGTCCGCGCCCTCGACGACGGTTGCGCCGAGCGCTCGGAGCCGCTGGACAGCCGCGTCGAAGACACGGTCCACGTCCGGGTCGATGCCGACGTGTCCCTTGCGCCACACGCCGATGCGCTTGCCGCGCAGCGCGTTCGGGTCGAGCACCTCGCGGTAGTCGGAGGGGAGGGCGGTGTCGGCGTCGGAGGTAGCCGTGTCGGCGGTGTCCGATCCGTGGATGGCCCAGAGCGCCAGGGCGGCGTCCGTCGTGTTGCGGGCGATCGGGCCGGCGGTGTCGTGGCGGCTGGTGATAGGGATCATGCCGCTGCGGCTGACCATGCCGAGGGTGGGCTTGACACCGACGGTGGAGGTGACACTCGCGGGGCACACGATGGAGCCGTCGGTCTCGGAGCCGATGGTCACAGCGGCCAGGGTGGCCGCGGCGGCGACCGCGGAGCCGCTGGACGATCCGCAGGGGCTCCGGTCGAGTACGTAGGGATTACGCGTCTGGCCGCCAGTGGCACTCCATCCGGCCGTCTGCTCGGGGGACCTGAAGTTGGCCCATTCCGACATGTTGGTCTTGCCCAGGATCACCGCACCCGCCTCGCGCAGTTTCTTCACCAGGAAGGCGTCCTGCGCCGGCCTGGAGCGCAGCAGGGCCGTGGAGCCGGCGGTGGTGGGCTGGCGGTCCGCAGTGTCGATGTTGTCCTTGATGAGAACGGGGATGCCTTCCAGGGGCCCCCGCACCTCACCGGTGCGGCGCAGCTCGTCGCTCTTGCGTGCAAGGTCCAGTGCGTCCGGGTTCACGGTGACGACGGCATTGAGTCGGGGGTTGAGGCGACGGATCCGGTCAAGGTATGCCTGGGTCAGTTCTTTGGACGTCAGCCGCTTGCCCTTCATGTCCTCCTGAAGTTCCAGGATCGTGGCGCGGTCCAGCCGCTCGTCCCATCGTCCGTCGCGCTTCCCGTCGTTCTTCGGAGCGTACGGGGCTGCTCCGCCCGTCGAGGTGGCGGAGGCGGCCGGTCGCGGTCCGTCGTCCGGTGTGCAGGCCGCCAGCGGAACGAGCAGGCAGGCTGCCGATACGGCGATCACCGTGTGCCGTCGCGTGGTTCGAGTGAGCGAGCGCATCAGTTGCTTCTCCATAGAGGTAAGGGAAAGAAGGACCTGTGTCCGTACAAAAGAGCCTATGAACGGCGTCATTTCGGAACGACAGGGATGGCTCCCCGTTCGGGAGTGGTGCGGACTACACCTCCTGAGGTGGTGTCCGTTTTCCGCACCACGCATGAGGAGGGGGTGTCCGGCTGGCTGCCGGACACCCCCTCCTCATGCGCTCGCGCCGCTACGGGTCACTTCTTGCCGCCGGCCAGCCACAGTCCCAGAGCCGATCCGACGAAGACGACGCCGGTGCCGACTCCGGCCAGGACCCTCGTGGTGCCGGTGTAGTGGGCGAAGGTGCTGACGTAGACCGCCGCCACCGTGGAGACGAAGAGCAGCAGCCAGAGCACGGGCTTCATCAGGGGTTCCTCCTGTTGTGCGCCCCCGGCGGCCCGGTGGGCGGCAGGGGAGGGATCCTTACGCCATTCACCTTCTCCCTGCGCCCCCGGTCGGCACATCGGACCGTCCCCCCGAACCTGAGGTGTAGCCTGCTACACCCTGCGGCGACGGACGCGTCGCCGCACGGGACGGCCGTCCGCGACGCAGGTCAGGCGTTCAGGTAGGCAAGCACCGCGAGGACCCGGCGGTGACCGCTGTCGCTCGGCGGCAGGTTCAGCTTGGCGAGGATGCTGCCGATGTGCTTGCTGACGGAACGTTCGGTGATGAACAGGGTCGTGGCGATCGTGGGATTGTCCAGGCCCTGCGCCATCAGCCCGAGAACCTCCCGTTCCCGGGGGGACAGCGCGTCGAGCGGGTCCCGGCGGCTCATCAGCTGGGAGACGACCTCGGGGTCCAGCGCCGTTCCGCCCGCAGCCACGCGCTCCAGCGCGTCCTGGAACTCTTCGATGTGTCCCACACGGTCCTTGAGCAGGTAGCCGATCCCCGAGGCGCCCTGTCCGAGAAGTTCGGCGGCGTAGCTCTCCTCGACGTACTGGGAGAGCACCAGGAGCGGCAGGCCGGGAATGAGTTTCCGGGCCTCGATGGCAGCACGCAGCCCCTCGTCGCGGAATCCGGGCGGTAGCCGGACGTCGAGGACTGCCACGTCCGGCCGGTGTTCGAGCAGGGTGGGAACAATCTCGGGCCCGCTTCCCACGACGGCCACGATCTCGTGCCCGACATCCTCCAGGAGCAGAATCAGGCCCTCGCGGAGAAGGACGTTGTCCTCCGCGATCACGATCCGCACGGCAGCACCACCTCAATCGTTGTTCCGGAACCGACAGGACTGTCAATTCTCGTCGTACCGTCCAGGGCGGCGACCCGTCGGCGTACCCCGGCGAGCCCGCTGCCCGAGGTGGAGCCGGGTGCGGCCCCGCCGCGTCCGTCGTCCCGCACGACGACGCGCAGCGTGGGGCCGTCGTACCGGAGCGACACCTGGGCACGGCTCGCGTCGCTGTGCCGGGCGATGTTGGTCAGCGCCTCGGCGACCACGAAGTAGGCGGCTGCCTCGACGGCGGCCGGGGGGCGGTGGTCGGTCTCGGGCAGATCCAGGGTGGTGGGGATCGGCCGGCCCGCGGCCAGGGAGCGGATGGCTCCGTTCAGCCCCCGGTCGGAAAGGATCGGCGGGTGGATGCCGCGGATGACGGTGCGCAGTTGGACAAGTGCTTCGTCCACGGTGGCTCTGGCCTCAAGCACCATTTTCCTGGAACTCTGGGGGTCCTTGTCGAACCGGCGGTCGGCCAGGGCCAGGCGCATGGCCACCGCCACGAGTTGTGCCTGGGTGCCGTCGTGGAGGTCGCGTTCGATCCGTCGGAGTTCCGCCTCGTGGGCCTGGAGGGCTCCCGCGCGCGAGGCGGTCAGTTCCTCGATCCGCCGGCCGGCGCCGGTCCAAGTGCCGAGCATGATCTCTGCGATCCAGGTCTCCAGCCTCACAGCGGCGGGGGCCAGCCACAAGAAGAGGGCAGTGAAGAGCCAGGCACACACCGCGGACAGGACGATCGCCTGCATCCAGGTGGTGAGGGGGGCCGCAAGGAGGGTGAGGGTTCCGCCGGGAACGGTCCACCACCACAACGGGATGGAGATCGTCAGCAGCAGACTGAGCAGCACTCCCAGGACGAGGGCGGGAAGGACGAGCCCCACGACGCCGTGAACCAGCATCCATGCCGTGTCCTTGCGGGTACCCGGGAACCGCAGCAGCTGGAGCGACCGCTGGTAGGCATTGCCTTCGGGTGTCGGGTAGGGCCGGCGCACGAGGCGGCCGAGAATGCGTTCGGCGCGTCGGCGTTCGGCATCGGTCAAGGCGCGCAACGGCTGCACCGCCCAGGGCAGGATCGGTGCGAAGATCAACGTGAAGCAGACAAGCGGCAACAGAAAGTAACCAGCCAGCGAAGGCAGGGCGGTAGCAAGTCCGCCCAGCAAATACCGCGTGGATCGTAGGCTGTGGAGTGCTCTTGCCTTCAGGTCCATGGAGCAAGACGGTACTTCACGAGTGTTCCCTTGTCATAAGTGCGCGCTACACCTGGCAGGTGTAGCGCGCTACACCCCGGGTTCGGGGGAGGGACTGCTGACGTCTGATCGGCATGCGCGATTACGTTCGGTACCCGTTCTGACCGATCGAGGAACCGAAGGACCCATCATGCAACCGATGACGACGACCCGGGCCACGCCGTTCGCCGTGTCTCTGGAGGAGGTCTCCCAGACCTATGGCGAGGTGACCGCACTGGACCGGGTCAGCTGGGGGTTCCGCAAGGGCAGTCTCACCGCGATCATGGGCCCGTCCGGATCGGGCAAGAGCACCTTCCTGCACTGCGCCTCCGGCCTCGACCGGCCCAGCAGTGGAACGGTACGGCTCGGTGATCTGGACATGGGCGGGCTCCGCGAGACGGAGCTGACCCGGCTGCGCCGTGAACGGATCGGGTTCGTCTTCCAGGGCTACAACCTCATGCCCTCGATGGATGTCGAGCGCAACATCACCCTCCCGCTGTCCCTCGGCGGCCGCCAGGCGGACAGGGGCTGGCTGGACGAAGTGGTCCACCGGGTGGGGATGGCCGGCCACCTGGACCGGCTTCCAGCACGCTTGTCCGGCGGCCAGCAGCAGCGTGTGGCGGTCGCCCGGGCGCTCGTCACCCGACCGGAGATCGTCTTCGCCGACGAGCCGACGGCCGCGCTCGATCCGAGGTCGGCCGAGCACGTCCTGAAACTGCTGCGCGACGCGGTCGACGAGATGGGGCAGACGGTCGTGCTGGTCACCCACGACCCGGTGGCCGCGGCCTGGGCCGACAGCGTTGTCTTCCTGAGCGAGGGCAGGATCGTCGACGAGCTCACGACTCCCTCCGCCGCAACCGTCCTGGCGCATTGGGGCACGCTGTGAGGCGTGGGATCGCCGCCGGAGTGGCGGCGGCACTGTTGTGCGCGGCTGCGTTGACGGGCGCGTTCGGGGTCCTGCTGGAGTCCGCACTGCGGGCGCACGGATCGGCCGACCGCTATGAGCGCGCCGTGGCCGTCGTCGCCGCGAGCCAGCGCGTCGAGGTCGTCAAGGACGACCAGACCGATGTCAGGCCACTGGTGGAACGAGCCCGGGTGCCGGTATCGGTGGCCGACCGGGTGCGTAAGGCACCGGGGGTCACCGAGGTGGTCGCGGACGTCTCTTTGCCGGTGGTCACCGCGGACGGGGCCGTGCGGACCGGCCGTGGCTGGGACGCGACCGTGCTCACCGCTGTCGAGCTGCGTGCCGGCCGGGCCCCGCGGGCGGAACACGAAGTCGCGGTGGACTCCGGCAGCGGCAGGGCCGTCGGGGACACCGTCCGTCTCCAGGTCGGCGGCAAGGCGCCGGAACCCTACCGCGTCAGCGGTCTGGTGGCCGGCGGGCCCGGTGCAGGCCGCGATGTCTGGTTCGGCCAGCACACGGCACAGGTCCTCAGCGGCCGTCCCGAGCGTGCGGACGCGCTGGTCGTGCTCGGCACGAAGGAGACGTCCGCCCAGACGCTGCGGGCAGCCGCCCCCGGTCTCGTCGTCGCGACCGGCGCGGACCGTGGCGACGTCGAGAACCCGGAGGTGGCGGCGGCACGACTCGACCTGATCGGCGTCTGTGCGTCGATCGGCGGAGTCGCCCTCCTGGTGGTGCTGCTGATCTTGACCGGTCTCCTGGACACGTCCGTACGGGACCGGACCCGCGAACTCGCCGTCCTGCGCGCCATCGGTGCCACCCCCCGGCAGGTCCGCAGGGTGATCGTCCGCGAGACGCTCAAGGTCGCCGTACCTGCCTCGCTCCTGGGCGGTCTGCTGTCGCTCGGGCTCGGCACCCTGCTGCACCGCTTCATGGCCGAGCAGGGGGTCCTGCCCCCGGGGCTGGGGCTCGCTCTGGGACCGTTTCCCGTCGTCGGTGCCCTGGCGCTCACGGTGCTCACCGCGGTCGGTTCCGCCTGGCTCGCGGCACGACGTGTATCCCGGATCCGGCCGGCCCAGGCCGTGAGCGAGACCTCCGCCGAACCGACTCGGCTACCGCGCTGGCGCGTGATCACCGGCCTGGTGCTCCTGGTCGTCGGTCTCGCTTCGGCCGGCACCGCGTTCGCGTTCGGCGGGCAGGTGGCGACCGCGGCCATGGGCGGACTCGTACTCTCCCTCATCTGGGCGGCGGCCCTCCTGGGTCCCTCGATCGCCCGAGGGGGAATCGTCGTCCTCAGCCCCGTCATGCGCCTCCTGTTCCCGGTCCCGGGCCGGCTCGCCACCGACACGGCCACCGCCGCGGCCGTGCGACTCGCGTCGGTGATCACGCCGATCGCGCTCGCGCTCTCCTTCGGCGCCAGCCAGCTGTTCGTGCAGACCACCGCGGTCAACGCCACCCGGACGCAGGCAGCCGCGGGGCTGCAAGCGGACCAGGTGCTCGTCTCGAACGGGCCGGGCGTGCCCCGGACCATGTACCGGGCGGTGGAAAGGACGTCCGGACCGGGGACCGTGACCGCGGTGAAACGCACCACCGTGGTGATGTCGGTCGCGGCCCAGCTCCAGTCCCTGCCCACCCAAGGCGTGAAGGGCGCACTGTCCAATCTGGACCCGGACGTGAAGGCGGGCCTGCTGAAGGACCTGCACGGCAAGAACACGGTCGCGCTCAGTTCGAACGTGGCCAGCGCGGCCAAGGTCGGTTCGACCGTGTCTCTCTGGCTCGGGGACGGCACCGTGATCCGACCCGAGGTGGTGGCCGTCTACGACCGGGGACAGGGCTTCGGGGATGTCCTGCTGCCTCACGATGTGGTCGCCGCCCACGTCACCGACGCGGGCCACGACGACTACCTCCTGGTGAAGGGAGCGGCCGACCTGCGACCGGTGCTCGACCGTTTCCCCGGGACCCGTGCCACGTCCGCCGGACAGTACAGTGCGGCCCTCACCGAGAAGGCACGCCAGCAGGCCCTGCCCGGACTGCTCGCAGTCGCGGCGATCTCCCTGTTCACCCTGATCGGCGTGGTGACCACGCTGGCCGTCGCCACCGCGTCCCGCCGTCGTGAACTGGCTCTGCTCCGGCTCATCGGCGCTACCCGCGGCCAGGTTCTGGCGATGCTGCGGCTGGAGACCTGCCTCGTACTCGGTACGGGGGCCGCCGTCGGCTCCCTGGTCGCGGCGGTGACGCTGCTGACCTTCGGCGGCGCGGTGACCGGTCTGTCCGCGCTGTCGGTGTCCCCCTCGGTCTGCGCGGCCGTACTCGGCACGGTGTTCCTCTCGGGCATGGCAGCTGTCATGCTGCCCGCCCGCC
This sequence comes from Streptomyces sp. CLV115, assembly GCF_038448545.1. Lineage (NCBI taxonomy): Bacteria > Bacillati > Actinomycetota > Actinomycetes > Kitasatosporales > Streptomycetaceae > Streptomyces > Streptomyces sp. CLV115. The sequence continues at coordinate 16,825 of NZ_JBCEWQ010000038.1, read as the reverse complement.
GGCTGCTGCGCCGCCGAAAGTCTCCTCGAATCACGTAGCGGAACCAGCTCCCGCCTCTCTCATGCTCCCCGTCCTCGGGCGGGGGGCACGAGCGGAGAGCCGCTCCTTCATGCGCCGCGACCACCACAGGGCCGGGCCGAGCCATGGGCAGGCCCGTCGCACCACGACCACCTCTCAATGGCCCACTGATGTTGTTCCCCTACCGGCAGGAGTTGCTCCATGCACGCACGTGTATCGCGGAGTTTTCGTCCCACTGTTTCGCGTAGTGGTCGGCGTAGGGCCTTGTCGACCGTGGCCGTGCTCACCGGGGCGGTCATGACCACCGGTGCGCCGTTTTCGCCCGTGGCCTCCGCCGCCAGGCCGGACACCGTTCAAAGCAGCCTGAACGCCTTGGTGTTCGGCGACCGGATGCCCGCTGCGCTGGCGAGTGTCGCGGACCGCGAGGGCCGGATGCGTCACTACACCGCTGGTGTCGGCGACCTCAGGACCGGGGCGAAGGTGCCCAAGGACGGGCAGGTGCGGGCGGGCAGTAATACCAAGGCGTTCACGGCTGTGGTCGTGCTGCAGTTGGTCGCCGAGAAGAAGATCGTTCTGGACGCTCCCGTCGACACCTGTCTGCCCGGCCTGCTGCGCGGTGAGGGGATCGACGGACGCCACATCACCGTCCGCCAACTCCTCCAGCACACCAGCGGCCTGCCCGAATACATGGAAGCCCCCATCTTCGCGGACTTCCCCGCCGTCCGGTACCGGTACTTCGAGCCGCGCGACCTGCTTGACGGCGCCCTCGCGCAGAAGGCGCACTTCTCCCCGGGCGCGAAGTGGGAGTACAGCAACACGAATTACCTGGTCGCGGGCCTGATCATCCAGAAGGTCACCGGCCGCCCCATAGGGGAGGAGATCGACCGGCGCGTCATCGCCCGCATCGGACTGCGCCACACCTACTTCCCCGCCCCCGGAGAGACGACCATCCACGAGCCCCACCCCAAGGGCTACGAACGGGAAGTGGCCGACGGACCTCTGATCGACTACACCACCATGGACATGTCGATGGGGTGGGCTGCGGGTGCTCTGGTTTCCACCAACAGCGACCTCAACCGTTTCTACACCGCCCTCCTCGGCGGCAGACTGCTGCCCCCGGCCCAACTTGCCCAGATGCGCACCACCGTCCCCGCAGAGGCACGCGCCCCCGGCGTCCGCTACGGGCTGGGCCTGACCAGCACGCCGCTGTCGTGCGGCGGCGTCTACTGGGGCCACGGCGGAACCGCCCTGGGATACCGGACACGAGGAGGCGTCACAGAGGACGGACGCGCCGCCGGCGTCGCGGTAACCACCGCCCCGACGGGTGCGGCCTCCCAGCGGGTGGAGGCCGCCGTCGACACGGCGCTGTGCCGCTGATCCAGGCAGAGAGCGTGAACACCCCTGAGCTGGGGCCCACCGGAGGCGGATTCCGAGCCGGTGGCTGGGCCGTAGGCCGGGACGACTTCGCAGTGGTGCGGGAGGCGGTCGAGGATCGCGGGGGCCAGGACTTCCTCGCGCTTCACTCGCTGTTCCGCAGGTGCCGATGGGGCGAATACGGCCCGGCGACATTCCCCCATCGGGCTTCAACAAGCCGCGAGTTCATCCGCTCCTCTTCGCGTCTGCGTCACGCGCGGGCCCGCCCCAGGTCCGGAGCCGGGTCGAGGTCCGCAGGTCGGGTGCGTGAGGGGCGGAGCAGGCGAGCGATGAGGAGTGCTCCGCCGGCGGTCAGGACCGCGCTGAGCACGGCGGCGATCCGGAGCTCGTGAGTGAAGGCGTCGAAGGCCGCGTTCCGTAGAGCCTCGGCTGTGCCGGCGGGCAATGTCCGGGCGGTGTCGACCGCCCCACCCAGCGTGCCCTCCGCGGAGGCCAGTTGTTCGGGGGTGAGGTTCGCCGGGGCCCGGGATTCCATCTGTGCTCGGTAGACGGCGGTGCCGACGCTGCCCAGAATCGCGATGCCCAGTGCGCCGCCGAACTCCGCGGAGGTCTCTGCGAGGGAGGAGGCGGCCCCGGCCCGCTCCGGTGGCGCGGCGGAGAGGATGACGTCGGTGACGACGGCGGCCACGCCGGCGATGCCGAAGGACGCCACGGTCAGGGCGCACACGAGGTGGAGGATGCCGGAATCGGGCCTGATGAGGGTCAGCCCGGCGTAGCCGGCGGCCGCCACCAGCAGGCCGGCGGCCATGACCCGGGGCTTGCCGAAGCGTGGTGCCATGCCCGCGGCCAGGGCGATGCCCACGGGCATGACGAGGAAGGTGGGCAGCGACCACAGGGCCGACCTGAGCGGGCCCATGCCCAGGACGAGCTGCATGAACTGCCAGTTGAACAGCGAGAATCCGACCATGGCGAAGGTGGCCAGGGCGTCGATGAGCAGGGGCACGTTGAACCAGCGGGTGCGGAACAGCGTGATGTTGATCATCGGGTTCGGGATGGTGTGCTGGCGGTGCAGGAACAGGGCTCCCGCCGCCATGCCCGCAAGGAGGGAGCCGGTCCCGGCCCACCTGATTCCGTGCTCGGCGGTTGCCTTGATGCCGTAGATCACGGCGAGTACCGCCACCAGGGACAACAGGGCACCGAGCAGGTCGAAGCGGCTGTCCGGCTTCGGGTCACGGAACTCGGGCAGCAGTAGTGGTCCGAGGCACAGGAGCAGGGCCATCACAGGGATGTTGATCAGGAAGACTGAACCCCACCAGAAGTGTTCGAGCAGAAGGCCGCCGATGATCGGGCCGACGATGGCCCCGCCCGCGAAGCCGGCCGTCCAGATGCCGACGGCGGTGGCCCGCTGCCGGTCGTCGTGGAAGAGGTTCCGGATCAGGGCGAGCGTCGAGGGCGCGAGCGTGGCACCCGCGATGCCCATGAGGGCGCGGGTGGCGATCAGCATTTCCGGGCTGGACGCCCAGGCTGCCAGGGCGGAGGCGAGCCCGAAGGCGGCGGCACCGGTCAGCAGCACCCGGCGCCGTCCGATCCGGTCGCCGAGGGTGCCCATCGTGATCAGGAGGCCGGCCAGCAGGAACCCGTACGCGTCCATGATCCACAGCAGCTGGGAGCCGCTGGGGCTGAGGTCGGCCGTCAGGGAGGGCAGCGTGACGAACATGACGGACATGTCCATCGAGGCCAGCACGCAGGGCAGTACCAGGACGGCGAGCCCAATCCATTGCCGGGTTCCGGCTCTCTCGTTCTCGTGACTCACGTCGTGCGCTCCAGCTCCTGTGTCGGGTGACGGCATGGCGGCGGGGACGAATTACGTCGCACCTTGCGTACTTAGTACGCGCCGCCGTGTACAGAGTAAACCTTCTGGGTCGAAAGGCCGCAAGCGAGTTACTGAGCTGGGCATATCCCGCTGATCTCGGTGCTTCCGTCCGCGGTGCGATAGGATTTCGACACGAGTGAGCGAGTGTGACGAAAAGAGGTGTGGCGGCGGTGGCGGAACAGGCAACCTGCGCGTCCTGCGGAAAGGGCCTGGAGCCCGCGGACCGGGGCCGCCCGAGGCGCTACTGCTCCCGGGCCTGCCAGGCACGGGCGTATCGAGCACGCAGGGCTGCGGAGACGACGGAGTCGGACCTCGCCCCGGCGCGCGACTCAACGGTCGGCTCGCCGGTGGGCGACGACAGCGCGCCCCACCTGTCGGCCGAGCGCATCGCGCGGGCGGGGATCGACATCGCCGACGCCGAGGGACTCGAAGCCCTGTCGATGCGCCGCGTCGCGACCGACCTCGGAGCAAGCACCATGGCCCTTTACCGGTACGTGACGTCCAAAGACGATCTGATGGCCATCATGGTGGAGGCCGCACTGTCCGACGTCCCCCTGCCCGACACACCGCCACAGAACTGGCGGCACGGCCTCGAACGAGCCGCCCGCCGCGACTGGGAGCTCTATCACCGCCACCCGTGGATCCTGGCGAAGGTCCTGGTGACGACCCGAGCGCACTTCAGCCCCGCACTCGCGGCGGACAGTGAGAGCGCCTTCTCCTCCTTCGACGAGCTTGCCCTGGAACCTGCCGACGCATTCCGCTACATGTTCATGTTCGCCTCCTACGTCCAGGGCGTGGCACTGACCTACGTCAGCGACGTAGAAGCCGAACGGCAGTCGGCCAACGCCGCCCGCCGGAAGGGAACTTCCCCGGAAGTCGCACGAGCTCCGCTCTTTGCCCCCGGCGCCTATCCACGACTCGGCCCGGCGATGCGCGCGGGCGCCGACCCCTGGGATCTCGACGACCTGTTCCTCGCCGGCCTTGCCGGAGTCCTCGACGGCATCGAGGCCGATCTCACCCGGCGCGGCCTCACGGGTCGCTCGGGCTAGGACTTGCAGCACGCCCCACCGCACCAGCAACTGTCCCCATTCATCCGTAAGAAGCTGGGGACGCAACTGTGTACGCCGACCCCCGGCGCCGGTGCGTGTGTCGTCGCCGTCGTCGCCGACGGACGCGGCGGCGAAGCGATGCTCCGGGTTCCGGACCGGCCGGGCGATTCCGGCGCGGAGATTCTCGTCGTGGGCCGGGCGTCGGCCGCCCGGCGCACGGACTTGACGGTCGTCCGGCCCGACACCGGTGCCGAGGAGCTCTCCCCGCTGGTGGGGATCCTGCCGTTCCAGATCCTGGCGCGGCACCTGGCGATCGCGCGCGGCACCGACCCCGACCACCCCCGAGGGCTGACGAAGGTCACCGAAACGCTGTGCCCCGCCGCAGTGACGGCCCACGGGCAGGACGAGCGAGACGCCGCGCGTCGTATGCGCTGCCCCTGGAGGTGAACGAAGCCACCTCGATCGGCAGTTGGCACGACGCGAGGTGCTCCTGGCGCCTTCTCAGCCCCGCACGTTCAGGACGGGATCCAATATGAGGCGGTGTGGGGGCCGCTCAGGATCCTCCAGTCGCTCGACGAGCAACTCGACAGCTTCGGCCCCCACTGCCCGCCGTGGCGGGGCGGCCGCGGTGAGCGGGGGGTCGGCGAGGGGGGCCAGTTCGTCGTCGTAGGTCACGACGGCGAGGTCGTCAGGCACCCGGATCCCGGATGCCTGCAGGCGGCTGACCAGGGGGAGGGCGATCGAATCGTTGTGGACCAGGATCGCGTCGACCTGTCCGGCACGTACGCACTGCACGAGCTGGGCGCACTTGTCGTCGAGGTCCGTTAGGTCGTGCTCCGGGAGAACCCGGGGGATGTCGGGCGGGGAGGGCTCCAGGCTCAGTACGGTCACGGCCTGCTGGTATCCGATCTCCAGCAGGGGGACGTCATTGTGGCGAACTGCAGCAGTGCGATGCGGCTGCGCCACAGGCCGACCGGATGGCGCAGGGCCGGGGCAGCTGGACAACCTCGGCGGCAAGACCTGCGGCGTCCCGCGGGACGCCGCACCCTTGACGCTGATGTACCGCAAGGACTTCTTCGCCCGGCACAAGATCGACGTGCCGGCCACATGGGACGCGTACCGGTCCATGACGGAACAGGTGAAGAAGGCCGACGCAGACGCCCGCGGCGGCGTCCTCCACACCAACGACCCCGGCCGGCTGGAGCCCTCGCCTGGCAGGCCGGCGGCCGGTGGTTCACCACCGACAAGGACTCCTGGCCGACACCACTGCGAGGTGGTTGAACACGGAATTTAAGTGACGGCGAGGGGAGCCATGACCCCGAACGCAGGCGCGCCGGACTATGCCGGCGCGCCTGCGGAGCTGCTTCGGCCGCCGATACCGTTGTCCATCCGGACCTGCGGAACGGCGCAGAGCAAGCGGCCGGCGGGTGGGACGCTGGCGAGCGGCTCGGGGTCAGGATTCGGCGACGGCCGCCAAGGGGCTGAGGCCGGCGGCCCGGCGGGCCGGGAGGGCTGCGGCGAGGATGCCGACCGTGAGGGAGAGCGCGCAGGTCACGAGGAGGGTTCCCCAGGGGAGGGCGAACTCGTACTGCTTGATGGAGCCGTTGGCGAGGGAGCTGACGGCCCAGGCGCCGAAGGTTCCGCTCACCACGCCGAGGACGGTACCGAAGGCGGCGACGATGAGGGCCTCAAGGCGGATCATCGTGCGGATGCCGGCGCGGTGCATGCCGATGGCGCGCAGGGCGCCGATCTCGCGGGTGCGGTCGGTGACGGACATGGCGAGGGTGTTGGCGATGCCGAGGGCGGAGATGGCGCCGCCGAGGAAGAGCAGGCCGTACATCAGGTTGATGACGATGCTCATGACACCGGACGCCTCCGCGACGAACTCGTCGCGGCTCTGGACGGTGAGGAGGGGGTTCTTGCCGGTGGCGGCGAGGAGCTCGGCCTTGGAGACGCCGTTCTTGTCGGCGGCGACGAGGATTCGGGTGAAGTACTGGCTGGTCCCGCTGTTCTCGTCCAGGCGCTGGATCTCTGCGCGGTTGCCGATGGCCGGGCCGCCGGTGGGGTTGTCGCGGTAGACGCCGATGACGGTGTAGGTCCGGATGCCGTCGCGGCCGAAGCCGGGGGTGGTCCTGGCCCGGGAGCCGGTCTTGAGGTGGTGTTCGCGGGCGGTGGTCTCGGATACGGCGATGGCACCGGCCTTGAGGCCCTTGAGGGAACCGGAGACGAAGTCGAGCTTCATCACGTTGTCGAGACCGGCGGGATCGACACCGGTGACGCGCAGATTGTCGCCGCCGAGGAGGATCTGCCCATCGGCGATGGCGCTCGCGGTGCGCACGCCCGGGGTGCCGGCGATCCTACGGGCGGTGGCCCGGTCGATACCGGTCATCTGGTCTGCGGTGATCAGGTGGTCGGCGGTGAGGCCGGCGGCGGCCTGGCGGTCGAGGGCCTCGGCGCTGGAGTGGGCGATGGTGGCGAGGCCGGCGACGAGGGCGGTGCTGACGATGACGGCGGAGGCGGTGGCGGCGGTGCGGCGCGGGTCGCGCAGGGCATTCTCGCGGGAGAGCCGGCCGGCGACGCCGAAGCGAGTGGTGAGCTTGCAGCCGGCCAGGATCATCGGGACTGCCAGGATCGGGGTCAGCATCAACAGGCCGACGATCAGGCCGAACGCGCCGAATACGGCGTTCTGGAGGTTCTCGTCGGAGGCGTCCTCGGCTCCCGAGAGGGAGATCAGCAGGGCGGCGCCGCCGAAGGCGAGGAGGCCGCCCGCGATGGCCCGGTAGCGGGAGGCAGTGGCGGACGGCGGCTGGTGGACGACCCGCAGCGCCTCGACCGGGGCGATCTTGGACGCCTTGCGGGAGGGGAGCCAGGCGGAGAGCACGGTGAGGCCGACGCCGACGAAGAGCCCGGCGGCGATGGGCGTGGCCCCGATCACGAGGGGCCCGGTGGGAGCGGCGCCCCCGTCGATGGTCATCAAGTGGGGCATCGCGACGGCGAGGCCGAGGCCGAGAACGAGGCCGAGGGCGGAGGAGAGCAGGCCGACCAAACCGGCCTCGACCAGCAGGGAGCGGACCACCTGGCGGCGCGAGGCGCCGATGGCACGCAGCAGGGCGATCTCCCGGCTGCGGCGGGCCACCAGCATGGTGAAGGTGTTGACGATCAGGAACGAGCCGATGAAGAGGGCGACGGCGGCGTAGATCAGGGCGACCTTCTCGTTGCCGCGGACCAGGACGCCGACGTAGCGGTCCTGTTGGGCGACGAGGTCACTCGCGGTGGAGGTCTCGACCCGGTCGGCGCCGAGCGTGCCGGCGACGCGCCTGGCCAGGTCGAATTCACCGGTGCCGGGCTTGGCCGTCAGGTCGATGGACGAGTAGGCGCCGGGCTGCCCGAACATGTCGCGGGCGGTGGCCCTGTCGAAGAGGACGAGGGTGCCGGTGCCGGAGCTGACGCGGGTGTCCTTGGTGGTGACGATGCCTACCAGCCGCTTGTGCATGACGGGGCCGTTGGTGGCGAGGGTGATCTTGTCACCGATCTGGTGCTTGCCACGGGCGGCGGTGCCGACGTCCAGGGCGATCTCGTCGCCGGTGCGCGGTGTGCGGCCCCGGGCGATCGGGAAGCGGGGGTCCTTGCCGCCGGGTCCGGGGATCCAGGCGTCGGCCAGGTTGCCGCCGCGCTTCGCGCTGCGCATCGGGATGCCCTCGGCCGTGTTCAGTACGGCGGAGCCGGAGATCGAGGGCCGGACGCTGTCGACGCCGCTGATACCGGCGAGCTCGGCGACGGCCGCGTCGTCTAGTGCCGGCGGCCGGCCCTTGGACGCGGGGTCCCCGGGCTCGGGGGGCTTGGGGCTGACGCGGACGGAGAGGTCGGCGAGGTTCTCGGAGGCGGCGGCGCGGCTGGCGGCGGTGGAGGTCTCGCCGAAGACCAGGGTGCCGCTGACGAAGGCGACGCCGAGGCAGACCGCGAGCACGGTCATGATCAGGTGGGCTTTGTGCGCGAGGACGTTGCGCAGGGCTGCTTTCAGCATGGATGTGTGTCCGGGGCGTGAGAGGGCGGAAGGGGGAGTGCGACGCGAGCGGAACCCGGGGGCGGGAGCACCGGGACGGCCCGGTCAGCTGGTGCGGCCCCGGGCGTCGAATTCCTTCATGCGGTCCAGGACCCGGTCCGGGGTGGGCTGCCGCATCTCGTCCACCAGCCGGCCGTCGGCGAGGAAGACGACCCGGTCCGCGTAGCCGGCGGCCACCGGGTCGTGTGTCACCATCACCACCGTCTGTCCGAGTTGCCGCACCGATTCCCGGAGGAAGCCCAGGACCTCGGCACCGGCCCGGGAGTCGAGGCTTCCGGTGGGCTCGTCACCGAAGACGATCGCGGGTCGGGAGGCCAGGGCCCGGGCAACGGCCACACGCTGCTGCTGGCCGCCGGAGAGATGGCTGGGGCGGTGGTCGAGGCGACCGGACAGGCCCACCATGTTCACGACCGTCTCCAGCCACTGCCGGTCGACGGTGCGGCCCGCGATGTCCGTGGGGAGTGTGATGTTCTCCACCGCCGTCAGGGTGGGCAACAGGTTGAACGCCTGGAAGATGAACCCGATCCGGTCCCGGCGCAGTTCGGTGAGCTGCCAGTCGTTCAGGGGGCTCAGCTCGGTGGTGCCGATCCGCACCGAACCCGAGGACGCCGAGTCCAGGCCGGCGACGCAGTGCATCAGGGTCGACTTGCCCGAGCCCGAGGGGCCCATGATCGCGGTGAACTCGCCCTCTTCGAAGGAGATGCTCACCCGGTCCAGGGCGACGACTCGTGTGTCCCCGCTCCCGTACACCTTCGACAGGTCGGATGCGCTCGCGGCGAAGGGGGCCGCCGACTGGCACGGAGCGGAGGAGCCCGCGTACGGGGCGTGGTGGGGGAAGGACATCGGCGACATGGACACACTCCGGCACAGGGGTGAGAAGAAGACGGTCGGGTGGCCCGGGGCCTCCCCGTCGGGGGAGAGCGCTTGGCATTCGGGGGCACCCGGCCGGGGACGCTTACCATCATCACCGTGTCTGACCTGCGAAAACATCGTCCTCAGGCGGTGGTTTCGCCTCCGTCGCCGGACAGAGACGATCCAGGGGAGTGGTGGTCCGTTTCCCTCTTCAGGACGACTGGCGTCTCTGTCGAAGGATGGAGCCCCTCCCGGCGCGCCGGAGCGTACGGGAAGGGGCGGATGGCTCGGGGAGTGCCCGAGGACGGTGTGAAAGCCGGATCAGTGGACGAGACCGGTGCGGTGAGCGAGAACGGCCGCCTGGACGCGGCTGGTGGTGTCGGTCTTGGCGAAGACGGCGACCACGTGGGTTTTGACGGTGCCGACGGTGATGCGGAGCCGGCCGGCGATCTCCTGGTTCGACAAGCCCTCGCCGATGAGTTTCAGGACCTCGCGTTCCCGGCCGGTCAGGCGAGCAATGCGTTCGTCGGTGAGGCCGGGAGCCGCCTCCTGGTGCACACCGCTCAGCATTCGGGCGACTACGGCGCCGGTGACCTGCGGGGACAGTACGGAGTCCCCGGCTGCCGCCGCGCGGACCGCTCGGATCAGTTCCTCGGGCCCCTCGTCCTTGAGGAGGAACCCGGCCGCGCCGTCGCGCAGCGCGGTCAGCACGTTGTCGTCGGTGCCGAAGGTGGTCAGCATCAGCACCCGTGGTGCCGGATCCAGGGCCAGCAGTGGGGCGACGGCGGCGAGCCCGCCGTGAACGGGCATGTAGATGTCGAGGAGGACGACATCGGGGCGGTGGGAGGCCGCCTCCGTCACGGCCTGGCGGCCGTCGGCGGCTTCGCCCACGACCTCGATGCCGTCGGCGTGGGAGAGGATCATTCGCACGGCGGCCCGGATCATGGTCTCGTCGTCGGCGAGCAGGACACGGATCGGGACGGTCGGGGTGGTCATGGGCTCTCCCAGGAGACTGGCTCGCGCACTGTGGGGACGGTGAAGGGGTCGATGGTGATCAACCGCTGATGGGTGTCGAAGCAGTGGCGGACCAGCGGGAGGGTGTCGGTCGGCCGGTCGTCGGGGCGCGGGCCGAAGGCGTAGAGGCAGCCGGCCGCCGCGGCTGGCCGGGCGGGTTCCCGGCCCGCCGCGGCGGCGCGCGCACCCTGGGATTCTCCGGGCCCCGTGACATGGAACTTCTCCAGCGTCATGCCGATCCTGGGCTGCTCCGGAGGGGCCTGTGGGCCTTTCGGGGCGTAGGAGAACCCGATACCCGCAAGGATCAGCGCCGTCACCGCGGCCAGCCCCCCGCCGAGCACGAGGGCGCGGATCGCCCGAGTGCGGCGAGGCTCGGCCGGTTCCGGGACCGGGCCGTACGAGGAATACGCCGGATGGGCCCCGGCCCATGGAGAGGCACCGGATCGGGTCGTGGCCGGTGAGAGGACGGGGCGCAGCGGAAGGTCCGCGGCGAGGCGGAATCCGCCGTCGGCCGACGGCCCCGCGGTGAAGGAGCCGTGCAGCAGCCCGACGCGTTCGCGCAGTGCGGGCAGGCCCCGTCCGGTGCCCACCCCGTCGGTGATCGCCCCCGGCGACGCGGTGTTGTGGACGGCGACCCGCACGGTGTCCTCGTCACGGCAGACCTCGACGGTGACCCCGGCGCCGGCCGCGTAGCGGTGCACGTTGGTCAGGGACTCGCGCACCACACGGTGCACCGCCCGTCGAACCGGCACCGGTACGTCCGTCAGATCCAGCCCAGTCCACTCCAGGGCGACATCGACGCCGCCCGCGTGGGACTGGGCGACCAGTTCCCCGATGTTGGCCCGGGTGCCGATCTCCTCGGTCAACGGGGCCTCGGTCTGTGTGCTCACTCCCAGCGGGTCGAGGACGCCCAGCGCCTGCCGAAGCTCGCGCAGCGCGTCCTTGATGGTGCTCCGCACAACGGCGGCGTCCGGGCGCAGAGCGGGCGCGGCCCTGGACAGCGCGAGCTCCAGGCCACCCACGTGCAAGGAGGCCAGGCTGAGCCTGTGGCCGACCAGATCGTGCATCTCGGCGGCGATCCGGGAACGTTCCTGGGTCCGGGCCTCGCTGTCGGCCGAGGCCCGGGCCCGTTCGGCGGCGTCCGCGCGGGCCCGCAGGGCCTCCAGCAACCGGTCCGCCTGGCCGAAGACCGTGCCCACCAGGCCCGGCACCACCACCGCGGCCACCGACAGGACCAATCCCAGGGCGACCGCGTAGGTCGCACGGGCCGGGCCTGTCCACGAGACGGCCGAGGACATTGTCACCGTCACGACCGGCGCCACCGTGGCCAGGGCCCACAACCAGGCGTGGCGCCTGCCGGGGGACAGCAGCAGGGAAATGGTGTAGACGGCTGCGGCGGTGACCGGTCCCAGGAACGGCAGCAGGCCCACCGACGCGGTCAACGCCACGAGGACGACCACAGGGTGGCGGCGGCGCAGCGGATAGAGCACAGCGGCGACGGGAGCTGCCACCGCCTGGGCACCCAGGTGCGGGAGCTGCCACTGGACTCCGGCGGAGAGGCAGAGCAGGCCGGTCACGGCCGCGGCGGTGATCCCCTCCAGGCCCACACCGGCCCATCTGGGCAGACGGGCTGAGATGCCGCGCGGAACGACGGGCAAGACGCGGCTGAGCAGGGACATGACCCCAGTATCGACACACACCCCGGACGCGGGCGTGACCCCATGGAATGATTCCTCCCTCTACCGAAAGACGGACCTCGCCGGCCCACGGCCCCTCCGACGGGCGACCGGCCGGGTCGGGGCAGCAACGGGTGCCGATCTCTTCTTTGAGGACGGCCCGGAACTCTCGGCCGCTGCGTTGTCGAAGCAGATGCCGGTCCTGCCCATGCTCTGCAGGCCACTCAACTCCCGTATCCCTGCCGGAGTTGACCAAAGGCGTGGGCCGACCACAGCCCCGACCACCGCAGGCCCGGGCCAACGTCCTGCTCCTGGACCACGATTCCCGGCGCCGCGCAGACACCCCATTGCACGGGAACCCGGCGGCCGGGCCAACCCGCGATGTACTGACCGTACGATGACCGGCGTGACCGTCCGCCGTGCCCTCGGCGCAGGCCGCCGGGCTCCCGCGCCCAGCATCCGAGCCGCCCAGGCCGACCTGCTCGACGCTCTCCCCGACGAGCGTCTGTCCGACCTCGACGAACTGCGGGCCCGAGGCGCACTCGGCACACGTCCGCAGCGTCCCCCGTCCCCGCGACGGACCCTCGGAACCGGCGGCCACGCCGACGACGAACCGCCCCACCATTCCGACTGACTCGCGCGGACCCGGCCCGGTGCCCCGCCGCTTCCGAAGCGGGGCCGGAAACGCGGGGCCGGAGCAGACGCCAGCCGCACCCGCACCCGCACCTGTGCGAGCACCGCCACCGGACCGTCACAGCCAGGCAGTAGACCGCAGTTGGCCTGTGGAAGGAGATACACCGGCAACCGACTCGCCGGAAGCAACTTTTGCGCCGAAACCCGCGTCTGCCAGTGGGAACGGGGCCGAACCCCACCGACCCATACATGAAAGGAGCTTTCGGTGCTCATAGGACTGCTCACCGCCGTGGCAGCATCGATCTGTTACGGCACGGGCTCCGTCCTCCAGGCCGTCGGATCACGGAAGTCAGCCCGCCGGGAGGCCGCTGCGGGCAGCGTGACCCAGCACGGTGGCCCGAGCCTGTCGTCCACTGCGAAGGCGGCGATGACCTGGGAGTTCGTCGTCGGGACCATCCTGGACTTCGTCGGCTTCGGGCTCGGCGCACTGGCGGCGCGCCTCCTGCCGCTGTTCCTGTCGCAGACCGTGATCAGCGCCAACTTGGTGATCACGGCGGTGCTGAGCATCAAGCTCCTCGGTATCCGGCTCAACCGCGCCGAGCAAACCTCGATTGCCGTGGTCTGCTCCGCGCTGGTGCTTCTGGCGACGGCGGCGGGCCCGGAAGGCAGCGGCGACACCCCGATCTCCACACACTGGTGGCTGCTGGGGATCTCGCTGCTCCTGATCGTGGGCGGCATCGTGGTCGTACGCCTGCTGGGGGCGCGCGCCGCGATTCTGGCCGGTCTGCTGTCCGGACTGGGCTTCGGCGCCCTCGGTGTCGGGGTCCGTGTGCTGAACGGCATCGACCCTTTCGACCCGGGAGCGCTGCTCTGCGACCCGGCGCTCTACGCGATCCTGGTGGCAGGCATCGGCGGCATGTATCTGCACACGGTCGCCCTGCAGATCGGCTCGGTCAACGGTGCCACTGCCGCGCTGGTCGTCGGCGAGACCGTCCTGCCGGGCATCATCGGCGTGCTGTGGCTCGGCGATGCCTCCCGTCCCGGCTTCGCCTGGGCGGCGATCACCGGGTTCGTGCTCGCCGTATCGGGCGCGGTGGCAGTGGCCTGGTTCGGGTCCCCGGAGGGGCACGACACCGACGCCGAGGCGGCGCCCGCGACACCCGCCAAGGACGCTCAGACGTCTGCGGGGGTCTGACCCGGCACCGGATGCGCCGAATTACCCACGCCTGGCTGCCGTACGGGAGTCCGGTGGCCCAACCGACGACTTGCCTGTGCATCGTCTTTTCCGTCCGGCAGCGTTGCTACCGATGTCGGGCATCCAGATGCTCAGTGACAGGTGTCGCGCCCAAGTGGCAACTGTCTCGCCCAGTCACACCAGTGTGCCGAGGTTTGGTAGTTGTCACCGACCGCGCCGCGTAGGCTGCTCAGGAACCAGGCCGGAGCAGCCGGACTGTCACCAGAAGGGCGCTGTGGTTGTCACATGCAGCCGATCGTCGGCCACCACCGGATGGCAGTGTGACTCGCGACGACCTCATCGCCATGCTCCGCGAACAGACCCCGGCATGCGGACCTGCACGCGCAGCCTTGATCGCCGGGGCTGAATTCGTCGTCTGGGACGGCCTGGTCCCGGCCAACAGGCACGCGGGCGTCTTCCGGCGCCGAATGCACCACTCCTTGAGACGTGGCCGCACGATCGATGGCCTGGCCGACAGCGTCGACATCCTCCTGCGAGCCGGGAAAGAGCCACTTCGTACCGGATCCATCGACACGGTGGACAGATCATCCTGGTTCACGATCTTCCTGAACTCCACGGCGACAGAAGTGATGGCCTGCTGCGGCGGACGCCGGCCGTCCCGTCGCATCGGAGCTGTCTCCGGATCTTGGCCTGATCTGCCGGTTTGCCAAGAGGATCGAGAGCACACCTCGCCGGATTCTCAACAGCCGTGGCTCCGGCGGAATCCGTGATGACCTCCATCGCCCTCGGCTGGGCCGTCCACCACGGTGGGGTGATGAGCACTGAAGCAGAGCCGGTCGAACACGATGACCGGTGGATCTTGAATTTCCGAGAGCCGGGCGTTGCTGGGATCACTGTCGACTACCGCCTCACTCCGGCCCTCGATGAAGGTTGGGAATTCGGGACGAACGTCGTCTCTGCCGTCGCCTTCAAGTCCCGGCACGCTCCGGATGGTGTTCGGGGGTGACACGCATCTGACGTGTCCAGCCGACGCAGCATTCGAGGCGTGGCAGATCACAGGACCTGGAGGACGGCGGTTCCTGTCCCTGCCGGGAGGTGACCTCGGCGTCTGGTTTGGCTGCGCGGCGACTGAGAATTCACAAGGTCGGTCTACAGAGCGCTGGGAACCTGTCAGACGTACCGCAGCCCGCCTTCACCCGCCTCGCCCACCATCCACGAATCCTGGCGTGCCGAGCCCGGCAGAAGACTCCGCGAAGCCCAGTGGCTGATCACCACCAACCAGATCCAGGGTCGAAGTGCGGCTAGGCCCTGTCTCTTTGGAGTAGAGGCAGACCTACCGGACCTGCTCACAAGGCAGGCGATCTGGCGGGGTAGGCTGGCATTCCATGGCAATAAGCTCCGCTCTGTGGTCCTTCGCCCTAGTTGTAGGGCTCCTCACTCTGACTCCCGGACTCGATACGGCGCTGATCTTGCGCACGTCAGCCCTCGGCCGACGCAAGCGGGCCTGGGGCGTCGTCCTCGGAATCCAGACCGGCACTCTGATGTGGGGTGCGTTCACCTCCCTCGGAGTGACCGCGCTTCTCACCGCCTCCCACCTCGCCTACACCGCGTTGCGTTGGATCGGTGCCGCTTACCTGATCTGGATGGGGTTCCGTATGCTCCGGGACACCTTCCGGGGGCTGCCCACGGCAGACACGGACGATTCTGTTCTGGCCGCCGGCGCGGACTCGGTCAGCGGCGGCTGGCGGCAGGGGACGCTCACCAACCTCCTGAACCCGAAGATGGGCGCCTTCTATGTCGCCGTCCTGCCTCAGTTCATCCCGGCAGGCACCGGCCACTTGACCATGGGCCTTCTGCTCACCACGGTGCACATCTTGATCGGTCTGCTCTGGTCTGGCGTCCTGATCGGCTTTGCTCGCGTCCTTCACGGATGGCTCCGCAAGCCGCAGGCCCGTCGCCTGCTCGACCGGATCACCGGCACCGTCATCGGCATCTTCGGCATCAGGCTGGCACTCAGCAACTGATGATCGGAACGTGAGGGTCCAGCGACCAGCTCAACACCGGACCCAGATCAAGATGGACGCGAAGTGGAGTGCGTCCTGGTAGGCGATGGCGAGCTTGTCCGTCCGTAGAGCCAGCCCGCGCCACTGCTTGAGTCGGGCGATGCAGCGCTCGACGGCATTGCGCTCCTTGTACCTGTCGGCGTCAAAGGCGGGCGGGCGACCTCCGGCGCGGCCTCGCCGCAAACGGTGGCCGATCTGGTCGGCGGGCTGCGGGATGACAGCCCGGATGCCTCGACGGCGAAGGTGTCCACGGATCGCACGGGACGAGTAGGCGCGATCCGCCAGGACGGTCACCGGGCGGGTTCTTGGCCTCCCGAGTCCGCTGCCTGGAATCCGGATTCTGGCCATGACCGCCTCGAAGGCCGGCGCGTCACCGGCCTGACCGGCGGTGACGCGGATACCCAGCGGAGGCGCTTGGCTGTCACTGGCCAAGTGGACCTTCGTGCTCAGTCCGCCGCGGGAGCGTCCGAGCGCGTGATCCTCGGGCTCCGACCGGCCTGGTGCCCCCTTTTTCTGGCACCGGCCGAATGCTGGTGAGCCCGGCAGACGGTCGAGTCCACCGAGACTGTCCAGCTCACATCGTCACCCTCGTCAGCCGCAGTAAGAACCGCTGTGAGAATGCGTTCCCACGTGCCGTCCACGGCCCACCTGATCAAGCGCTTGTGAGCGGTCTGAAAAGAACCGAGCTCGTTGGGCAGGTCGCGCCAGGGTGAGCCGGTTCGGTACTTCCACGCGATGGCCTCAAGGGTGCGGCGGTGGTCAGCCCACCGTCGCCCACGGACCGGATCTGCCGGCATCAGCGGCTCGATCCGGCCCCACATCGCATCAGTGATCACTAACCGGGCAGACACACCCGATCAACCGACCGACCCGTCAAAGAGACACGCTCTAGTACTGCAACGGTGCTTGCCGTGACTGATGGCCAGGTCAGGGGCTGTGCCCGCGCCGTTTGTAGTGACTGATGCGGGCCTGGTGTTGTCGTCGTCGGCGCCAGGTCGACCAGTGCAGGATGTGC
>NZ_JBCEWQ010000037.1:0-59586 GCF_038448545.1 Streptomyces sp. CLV115 | reverse complement strand
ACGCCCCGCACCCCCACCCCGTACCGCACGACGCCGTCGCGGACGCCGGTCCCGTCACCCGGCAGGAGCTGCGGGAGCTGGCCCTGCGGGTCCAGCAGCTGTCACAGATCCAGCTCCAGATGCTCACCCAGCTCTCCCAGTTGCTCGCGCTCCAGAGCAACTCGGCGGCGGTCCTGCCGAACGACGAGGTGGTCCGGTGAACGAGCAGCAGAGCCTCACGGCCGCCCTGGACCGGGACCTGGCCGCCATGGACCGACTCGCGCGGCGCATCACCGAACAGATCGACGCCGGGCAGGCCACGGCCGGCAACGCGCACCAGCCTCGGGCGCACGGGCCGCGCGTGGTGATCGCCCCCGACGCCGGCATGGTCCACGCCGCCTCGCCCCGCACCCAGCAGGAGCATCTCGACGACCTCGTACGCCGGTACACGGCACGTACTGCGGCCTCCAGACAACTCGCCCAGCGCCACCGCCGCAGACTCGCCGACAGCAGAGCGGTCGTCGGGTTCCGCAGGTCCACCAAGGAGATGCTCTATCCGGTGGCGGCCCGTCGCGCGGAGGGCGCACGGATCGAGGACATCGACGGCAACAGCTACACCGACATCACCATGGGCTTCGGGGTGCTCCTCTTCGGCCACGAGCCCGGTTTCGTCCGGGAGGCCGTCCGCGAACACCTCTCCCGGGGCATCCGGCTCGGCCCCCGCAGCGTCGAGACGGGCGCGGCCGCCGAGCTGCTGTGCGAACTGACCGGGATGGAACGGGTGGCCTTCGCCAACTCCGGCACGGAGGCCAACGCGGCGGCGATCCGTCTCGCCCGTGCCGCCACCGGCCGCGACCGGATCGTCACCTTCCAGGGCTCCTACCACGGCCATGCCGACCAGGTGCTGGGCCGGCAGGCGGGCCACGGCGCCCAGGAGGGGACCGTGCCCGTCTCCCGGGGCATCCCGCAAAGTGCCGTCGCCGAACTGACCGTCCTCGAATACGGCAGCGAGAAGGCCCTTCAGGCGATCGAACGGGACGCGGAGCGGATCGCGGTGGTCGTCGTCGAGCCGGTGCAGAGCAGGCATCCCTCGCTCCAGCCGGCCGCGTTCGTCCGCGAGTTGCGCGAGCTGACCGCGCGTCACGGCATCGTGCTGATGTTCGACGAGATGCTGACCGGATTCCGTCCCGCGCTCCGGGGCGCGCAGGAGCTCTACGGCGTCGCCCCGGATCTCGCCACCTACGGCAAGCTCCTCGGCGGCGGATTCCCCATCGGCGCGATCGCCGGGCGCTCCGACATCATGGACGGGGTCGACGGCGGTCACTGGACCTACGGGGACGACAGCGGTCCGACCGCCGACACCACCTTCTTCGGCGGCACCTACCTTCAGCATCCCGTGTCGATGACCGCGGCGCACGCCGTGCTCACGCATCTGAAGGAGCACAGTCCGCACCTTCAGGAGCGGCTCAACGCCCGGACGACCGAACTGGCCACCGGACTCAACGAGTTCTTCGAGGCCGAGCAATTCCCCCTGCGGATGCGCTGGTTCGGCTCCCAGTTCCGCTTCGAGCACCGCGCCGACATGGAGCTCCTCTACTACCACCTGATGCTGCGCGGCGTGCACGTGTGGGAGTGGCGCAACTTCTTCCTCTCCACGGCCCACACCGACGGTGACATCGAGCATGTGGCCGATGCCGTGCGGGGATCGCTGAGGGACCTGCGGAAGGCCGGTTTCTTCCGCACCGGCACGGCTCCGGCCCGGCGGCCCGCTCCCGGCCGGGCAGCCGCCCGGCCGACGGCGGTCCGCCCCGTCCCGTCGGCCGAAACCGTGACCGAGGCCGTGGCCGTGGCCGTGGCCGACGAGGTGACCGGCGAGGTGGCCGGACCGGTCGCCGATTCCGTCGCCGAGCCGGTGGCCGGACCGGTCGCCGGTCAGGTGGCCGAAGCCGTGACCGAAGCGCCGCCCCGCCCTGTGGTCGAAGCCGTGACCGAAGCGCCGCCCCGTCCTGTGACCGATGCGCCGCCCGCTCCCGCGGCCGCCCCGGTTTCCGCGGCGCTCATGACGCCGCGCCGCGCGGACTTCAGTCTCTACTTCTTCGGCGACTACCCGGACGACGGCCCCGGCCCGGAGGAGGGCCGCTACGAACTGCTCATGGAGGCGGCCCGGTTCGCCGACCGCCACGGGTTCGAGGCGCTGTGGATGCCCGAACGGCACTTCAACTCGTTCGGCGGCCTCTTCCCGAACCCCGCCGTCCTGGCCGCGGCGCTGTCCCGGGAGACCCGGCGCATCCGCATCAACGCCGGCTCGGTCGTGCTCCCGCTGCACGACCCGATCCGGGTGGCGGAGGAGTGGTCCATGGCGGACAACCTCTCCGGCGGACGCGTCGGCCTCGGAGTCGCGAGCGGGTGGAACGCCAACGACTTCGTCTTCTTCCCCGAGCGCTTCGGGCCGCACAAGCAGGAGATGTACGACCGGCTGGAACAGGTACGGAGCCTGTGGCGGGGCGAGTCGCTGCGCCGCACCACCGGGGACGGCGAACGGGATGTCCGGCTCTTCCCGCGCCCCGTCCAGACGATGCCGCCCCTCTACACGGCGGTGGTCGCCAACCCGGAGTCGTACGAACGCGCCGCCGCGCACGACCTGGGCATCGTGACCAATCTGATGACCCAGGACATCGACCAGCTCAGGGACAACATCGCCCGCTACCGGCGGGCCCGCGCGCTCCACGGCCTCGACCCGGACGCCGGGCGGGTCGCCGTCCTGCTGCACACCTATCTCTCCGACGACCACGACACCGCCCGCGCCGAGGCCTTCGCGCCGATGGCCCGCTACATGCAGGCCTCCCTGTCCCTGTTCAGCGGCGTCACCAACAGCCTCGGTGTCACCACCGACCTGAGATCGCTCAGCGAGGACGACCTGGACGTGGTCTTCCGGCGTGCCTACGGCCGCTACTGCGACCAGCGGGCCCTGATAGGGGACGTGGACACCGTCCTGCCGGTGGCCGAGGCGGTGGCCGACGCGGGCGCGGACGAGATCGTCGCGCTGGTCGACTTCGGCGTCTCCGCGGAACAGCTGCGCGCCGGTCTCCCCCGGCTGGACGCCCTGCGCCGCCGGCACCGGGAGCGGCGGACGCCAGCCCCGGGCGCGCCGCTGTCCCCGGGCCAGGAGCGGATCTGGTTCCTGGAACGTCTGCTCCCGGGACGCACCGCCTACAACGAGGTGAAGGCGATCCGCCTGCGCGGTGCGCTCGACACCGAGGCGCTGCACACCGCGCTGCGCCGGCTCGTCGCCCGCCACGAAGGGCTGCGCACCGTCTTCCGGCAGGCCGGCGATTCGGCGGTCCAGCTGGTGCGGGAGGCCGCCGAGCCCGACTTCGGCGTGGTGGACGGCACGCCGCGGGCCGAGGCCGCCGTGCGGGAGGCGCTGGCGGCGGAGAGCGCGCGCCGCTTCGACCTGGAGAACGGTCCGCTGTTCGTCAGCCGGCTCGTACGTACCGCGGCCGACGAGCACGTGCTGGTCCTGTCCTTCCACCACATCGTGGTCGACGCGGCGTCGGCGACCGTCCTGTGCCGGGACCTCGCCGCCTTCTACCGGGCGGCGCGCGACGGCACGGAGGCCGGTCTGCCCGCGCTGACCTGGAGCTACGCCGAGCACGCACAGGAACAGCGCGCGGCGGCGGACGGCCCCGGCACCGCGCGGGACCTGGCCCACTGGCGGCGCGTGCTCGGCGGCGACCTCCCGGTCCTCGAACTGCCCACCGACCGCCCCCGGCCGGCCGAGATGACCTCCGAGGGCCGGGCCGTCTTCCGCTCCCTGGGCCCCGGACTGTCCGAGCGGGTCAGGCAGCTGAGCCGCGGCCACCGCGCCACCCTGTTCATGACCCTGGTGGCCGGCTGGGCGGCGATGCTGCGACGGGTCACGGGGCAGGAGGACATCGTCATCGGCGTCCCGGTCTCGGACCGGCCGCAGCGGGCCGAGGAGCTGATCGGCTTCTTCGTCAACACCCTCGCCCTGCGGGTCGACCTCACCGGCGATCCCGGGTTCGCGACACTCCTGGACCGGGTGCGTGCCGTCGCGCTCGACGCCTACGACCACGCGGGGACACCGTTCGAGAAGGTGGTGCGCGTACTCGCCCCGCCCCGCAGGACGGACCGCACGCCGGTGTTCCAGGTGTGTGCCGAGTTCCAGTCGGCGGAGCCGTTCCGCCTCGACCTCCCCGGCGTCGAGGCGGTCGCGCTGGACGCAGGCCCCGACAAGGCGCTGACCGATCTGACGGTCTACTTCACCGACGGGCCGGAGGGTGTCCGCTGTCATCTGGAGTACAACGCGGAGCTGTTCGAGCCGAGCACCGTCGACATGTTCTTCACGGTCTTCCGCGACCTCCTGGCCGCCGCCGTCGACAAGCCCGGCACACCGCTGTCCCTGCTCGCGCGTCCGCCGGTCGAGGGTGACGAGGTACCGGAGAGCTGGGAGCACGGCCCGGTCCGGCCGGTCGCGGACACCACCGTGCACGACTGGGTCGCCCGGCGGGCGGCGGCGCACCCCGCGCGGACCGCGGTGGAGGGCGAGGACGCCGTACTGACCTACCGGGAGCTCGACGAACGGGCCGGCCGGCTCGCGGCCGTACTCGCGGAACACCGGGCGGACGAGGACCGGGAACCCCTGGTGGCGGTGTGGCTGCCACGCTCCGCGGAGCTCGTCGTGGCGCTGCTCGCCGTGCTGCGGGCCGGTTGCGCGTATGTGCCGCTCGACCCGTCGCTCGGTGCCGTCCGTGCCGCGCAGGTGATCGCCGAGAGCGGCGCCCGCACGGTGATCGGCGGCGCGGACGGAGCGGGAGACCTTCGACTGCCCGGATCGGTGACCGTGCTCGCGCCGGACGCCGCCCCGGCGGGAGACCCCGGGCCGGACACCCGGCGGGCAGCCGGCGCCGGGGGCCCGTCCCCCCGCTCCGCGTGCTCCGTCATCTACACCTCGGGCAGCACCGGCACGCCCAAGGGCGTCGTGCTCACGCACCGCGGCCTGGTGGATCTCTGCCAGTGGCACCACGAACGCTTCGCGTTCACCGGCGACGACCGGAGCGCCGTCGTGTGCAGCCAGAGCTTCGACGCGTCCCTCCTGGAGATCTGGCCGGCGCTGACGGCGGGCGGCACGGTCGTCGTGGCCGGTGAGCCGGTCCGCCGCGATCCGCTCGCCCTGGCCCGGTGGTACGCGGACCAGGGCATCGACTTCAGCGTCCTGCCGACCGCCCTGGGCACAGAGGTGCTGCGCCTGCCGGTGGCCGATCAGCCGCCGCTGCGCCATCTGCTGCTGGGTGGCGAGGCGCTCCGGAGCCGTCCCCGGCCCGAGGCCCCCTACGAGACGGTGAACATCTACGGCCCGACCGAGACGACCGTGCTGTGCGTCGCCGACACGGTCTCGTCCGGGGCCGGCGGGCCCGTCCCGGACGAGGGCGCGGACGTGATCGCGATCGGGCGTCCGGTCGACAACGTGACGCTGCGCGTGGTGGACGCCTCGGACAAGCCGGTGCCCATCGGCGCGGTGGGGGAACTCCTCGTCGGTGGTCCGGGGGTGGCCGCGGGCTATCTGCACCGGCCGGACCTCACCGGGGAGCGGTTCACGGCCGAGCCGGAGGGCGGGACGGAGGGCGAGTCGGCGGGAGAGTCGGGGGGAAGTCCGGGGAGCAGGACGGAGGGCGAGCCGGAGGGCAGGTCGGAGGTCCGCCACTACCGCACGGGTGATCTGGTCCGCTGGACGGCGGACGGACGGCTCGTGTTCGTGGGCCGTGGCGACGACCAGGTGAAGATCCGTGGATTCCGGGTCGAACCGGAGGAGGTGGCGCAGGTACTGGGCCGTCTCGACGGTGTCCGCCGGGCGGCCGTCGTCGGCCTGCGCCGTGCGAACGGCGAGGCATTCCTGGCCGCCTATGTGGTACCCGCGGGGCCGGCCCCCGACGGTACGGCGGAACAGCGGTCCCGTACCGACCGGTGGGCCGAGGAGCTGAACGACCGCCTGCCGGAGTACATGGTGCCGCGCGCCTGGCGGATCCTCGCCGAGCTGCCGCTGACCGGTAACGGCAAGCTGGACCGGACGCGGCTCCCGTCGCCCGGCCCTTTCCTCTCCTCGGCCGCTCCGTCCCTGTCGTCGGCCGGTCCCACCCCCCTGGCGGACGGTCCCTTCCTGCCCTCGACCGGTCCATCCCTTCCGGCGGACGGGGAGGAGGCACGCCGGGCGGCCGATCCGGCGCCGGAGGCCGGACCCCGTCCCGCGACGGAGAACGGACTTCGCGAACTCTGGGCGGCCGAGTTCGGCCTCACCGCGCCGGGCGTCGATCCGGATGTCTCCTTCTTCGACCTGGGCGGGCATTCGCTCACCGCGATGAGGCTGGTCAACCGGATCAGGGAGGCGTGGGGCGTCGAGTACCCGCTCTCGCGCCTCTATCAGGAGCCCACCCTGCGCGCCATGACGGAGTTCGTGTGCGGCGCCGGATCGAGAAGGGTCGTCCGCCGGGGCCCGGCCAGCCGGCAGCAGTCCCGTTTCGCCACCCTGCACGCCCGCCACGCCAAGCCGCAGGTCTTCAACGTCGCCCTGCGGATCGCCTTCTCCGGCCGGCTGGACCCCGGATCGCTCCGCACCGCACTCCAGCAGCTGACGGAACGCCATGAGGCGCTGCGTACCCGCCTGGTGCCGGAGGGCCCCGGCTCCTGGCGGCAGGAGGTCCTCGAACCCCGCCCCCTCGACCTGCCCGTCGACGACCTCGCCCCACGGCCGGAGCCGGATCGGCGGGCCGAGGTGGAACGGCTCGCCGAGCGGGCGGCGGAGACCCCGCTCGACCTCTTCGAGGGGGACGTGCTCTCCGCCCGCCTGCTGCGCATCGGCGCCGAGGAGTGGGTGCTGCTGCTCGTGATGCACCACTGCACCTGCGACGGGTGGGCCCTGACCACGCTGCTGAAGGAGCTCGCCGCGCTCTACCGTTCGGCCGCCACCGGATCCGGCTCCGGCCTGTCGGCCTCGGTGCCGCAGCAAGTGGAGTACGCGCACTGGCAGATCGCCCACGAGGCGGCGACCGGTGGGCGTCGCACGGACTACTGGCTGGAGGAACTCGCCGACGCCCCCTTCGCCGCGGATCTGCCACTGGACCGGCCGCGGCCCGGCACTCTCAGCGGGCGGGGCGGAGTCGTCGAGTTCACCGTGCCCGCCGAGGTCCGGGCCGCTGTGGAACGGCTGGCCGCCCGCCGGGCGACCACGCCCTTCGTGGTGACCGCGGCGGCGCTCGGCCGGCTGCTGGCGGCCAAGGCCGGGCAGGAGGACGTGGTGATGAACATCTCCTACGCGGGCCGGGAGAGCCGCGAGTTCGAGTCCCTGGTGGGCTGCACGGCCACCGGGGTCGCCCTGCGGGTCCGTGACGCGCGCGCCGGTTCCTTCGCGGCGCTGGCGGACCGGGTCACCCGTACGACGGTCCTGGGCATGGAGCACGCCATGCCGCCGCGCCAGGTGGCGCCGGCGATGCGGGAGCGCAGGGGCATCGAGATACCGGACAGCCTGGCCATCGGCCTGGCCTACGAGAGTTCGCTGGACACCGGCATCGAACTGCCGGGTCTCACCACCACGGTGGCGGAGATCGCCCCGGCCGCGTCGCGGTCGGAGTTCATCATGGTGCTGACCCCGGCCGGGGACGTTCTGGAAGGTGCCGTGGAGTACTCGGCCGACCTGTGGAACCGGGAAACGGTCGAGACCTGGACCCGGGAGTACGTGCGGCTGCTGCGGGACGAGGCCGAAAAGGCGCTCGCCGACGACGGCCGCCTCCACCGCGACAGCCCGCGGTAGCCGGCCCCGCGGGCGGTCGCGCGTCGGTCACGTACCCGACTCGCGACAGCCCGCGGCCGGGAGCGGGCGGAAGCGGCCGGAAGCGGGCGGAAGTACCTGGAGGGGCCGATACGGGCGGTGCGCCACCCCGGTGCGGGCGCTGCGCCGTCTTGGTACGGGCGGTGCGCCACCCCGGTACGGGCGCTGCACCGGCACGGGCGCTGCACCACCCCGGTACGGGCGCTGCACCGGCACGGGCGCTGCACCACCCCGGTACGGGCGCTGCGCCACCCCGGTACGCCGCGGCCGGAAGCGCTCGGCCGCATTCGGTCAGGTCCCGGGCCGCTCGTCCGGATCGCGGCGCGCCCGCCGCGCGACCGCGGCGCGCAGCACCCGCTGTCCCTCGGCCGAGACCTCCAGCACCTGGCGCAGTCCGGCGCCCGCCGGCGCGGCGTCCGCGGTCGCGGCCAGCAACTCCAGGATCCGGATCTGCCGGCGCAGCTCCCCGGCGGGCAACGGGCCCACCCCGTCCGGATCGCCCGCGCGCCGGCGTCGTGCCGTCTCCGGACCGGCGCCCGGCGCCGTGTCCGGGTCGAGGTGGACCTCCAGGGCCAGCAGCGAGCAGGCGTCGGCCCACTCCCGCAGCTCCGGTGCCGCCCGGTCCGCGGGCGCCTCGCCCAGCAGCTTCCGGATCCGCGGGGCGGCGCCCTCCTCGTCGGCCGCGGCGTCGAGCGCCGCGCGGACCTCCGCGATCCGCTCCGGCCAGACCCCCGCGTCCGCGCACCCCGCCCAGAGCGGACGGAGCGGATCCGGGTCCGCTCCGTCCGCGGGCTGCGGCAGGCAGCGGTCGAGGCAGGCGACCGCGCTCGCGGCGAGCCCGCGCTCGTCGGCGGCGGCGATCAGTTCCAGCAGGCTCATCGGCGTCTCCCGTCGGCACGCCCCCGTGCCCACGCGCATGGGGACGAGGCGCTTCCTGTTACCGCTTTCAGCGCCGAATGGCTCAAAACCGTCACCGCGGAGGCCGAATTGCATCCCTCAGTGGGCGCGACCCCAGTCCTCGCGACCCGGCAGGCCCGGGCCACCCAGCGGATACACGCCGAGCGCCGCCCGCTCCCCCTGCATCCGGGTCAGCTTGCGGACGAAGAGGACGGCGAACACCGCGGCCACGATGTCGAAGACGTCGGTGGCCATCAACATGGCCACCGAGTCCAGGATCTCCTGCGGCTGCCCGGCCGCCCAGTACCGCCGGGACGCGTACTGGGAGCCGACCAGCGAGATGATCCAGAACCCCCACCACAGGTTCATCACGGTGGCCGGAACCGAGCGCCAACTGCCATCGGTGTTCGTCTGGGCGCTCGCGGTCCAGATGCCGCCCGCGATCCGGCGCGGCAGCACCAGGTTGGCGATCGGGACGAACCAGGCACCGACGGCCCAGCCGGGCTTCATCGGCTGCATGCTCGGGTCGAACACCTCGGCGTTGAGCCGTACCCGCCGGAACCAGATGATGAAGACCACCGCGGTGGCCAGGCTCACCAGGCTCTGCAGCACGCCCGCCGTCCCGTACAGATTGTCCGCGAGCGTCGCCTCCGCCTCGTCGTAGGTCGCGAAGTCGTTCTCCAGCCCGGCCGCGATCACACGGCGGGTGTTCAGTCCCGCCGCCACGGCGAGCAGATCCGCCGCCGCGACGACCGCCAGCAGGACGACGACGGCCTTCGCGAGTCCCTCGGGCGAACGCAGGTACTGCTGCGGCGCGAAGAAGGCCGGGGCGGGCGGCATCGGGACAGGTGCCGACCCGGCCGGACCGGCGCACAGCAGACAGCGTCCGTCGTCGGTGACCGGCGGTCTGAGACGGCAGGTGGAGCAGAGCATGAAGCGGAACCCCCCAAGGTTCTGAGCGCGAACGCGAGAACGCGCGGACCTCCCCGGACCGCGCGGCATCCGGAACCTAGCCCCCCGCCGAACGGCTGTCCACGAGGAATCCGGCTCGCCGCCACGCGGTGATCCGTCACACCACGCCGCTCGGCCCGTCCCTCCGCCCCGCCCCGCTCGGCCCGTCACTCCGCCCCGCTCGGCCCGACCGCCCGCTCGGCCCCGCTCACCCCGTCCCGTCGATCCGCCCGGCCAGTGACCGGAATTCGTCCCAGCTCAGCGTCGGCCTGCCCGGGGCCCACAGCTTCTGGGCGGTCGCGCGCAGTGGCATCCGGATGCCCTGCGCCACCTGCGCCGGGGTCTGCGCCTGCGGGAGGTCGCCCCAGACCGCGAACCGGCCGCCGAGGATCTGGCCGGAGTAGCGCGCCGGGACCGGCTCGGTGCCGCGCAGCACGAGCGGGGTCCACTGCTCGTAGATCCGCTTGCCCGTGGGGTAGACGAACTGGTTTGGCTGGCCGAGCACGTAATAGAGGAACTCGTCGTTGAGGTTCACCACGCGCCGCCCCTCGCGCAGGTACTCCTCCGGCTCCCGGGCGCCGTACTCCTTGCCCGTCCAGTACTCCACCTCGATGTCCTTGTCGGCGTGCACAATCCCGTCGCGGAAGAAACCGTCGTTCCACGCCTTGGGCCGCTTGCCGTGCGGGCGCACCACCGCCGCGCGGTCGTTCAGCCAGCCGGTCGTCAGGTCCTTGATGCTCGCCCCCGCTCCGTACTTCTGCTGGGCGGCGCGTTGCAGCTGGGGGTACGAGGCCGCCGGGTTCCGTGCCATCAGCGCGAGGTACTCGTCGGCGCCCAGGTGCCAGTACGCCCCGCCGAACAGCTCGGTGAACTCGCCGAGGAGCTCGTCGACGAGCTTGGCCGAGCCGGGGTCGGAGATGTCGAGCGACCCGGGCGAGCGGGTGCCCGACACATTGCGCAGCTGGAGGTCGGGGTGGGCCCGCAGCACCGCGCCGAGGTGGCCCGGGGAGTCGATCTCCGGGACGACCTCGATGTGCAGCCGGTTCGCGAGGCCGACGATCGACCGCACCTCGGCCTGGGTGAGGTGCTGCGGCGACACCACCTCGGGATGGGTGCGGGACTCGATGCGGAAGGCCTGGTCGTCGGAGAAGTGCAGGCCGAGCTGGTTGAGCTTGAGGTCGGCCATCTCGCGCAGCCGGTCCTCGATCCAGGCGGCGGTGTAGTGCTTGCGCGCGATGTCGAGGTTGAGGCCGCGCTGCGGCCGGTCGGGCCGGTCGCGCACCTCGCCCTCCGGCATCGCGCCGTCGGCGCGCACCGACTGCTTCAGGGTGCGGGTTCCGTGGAAGACCCCGGCCTGGTCCGGCCCGCTGATGGTGACCCGTCCGCCGTGGACGCCGAGGGTGTACGACTCGGGGGTGCCCCTGCCCGGGGCGAGGGCCAGCTCCACGTCACCCGCGCGGGCGGGTACCTCGCCCCGGTAGTGGATCTTCAGCTCCTGGGCCAGCAACTGCCCTTCGTCGGCGAGCGCCCCGCTGCCGCGCGCCACGACGACCCCGCTGTCCGGGCCGGGGCGCCAGCCGGGGCCGCGGGCCGCGATGTGCTCGCGTACCGCGGGGATGGTGCGCGGGGCGGTGGAGAGCGGGTAGCTCCGGGTCGGCGAGGGTGCGGCCGAGGAGGGCACGGGGGTGCGGGCGTTCGACGACTGTCCGGCGAGCCCGCTGTCGGAGCCTTCCGGCCAGACGACGACGGCGATCGTCGCGGCGGCCGCCGCGGTGAGCACCGCACCGGCCACGAGAGCGCCTCGTGAGGGCGACATCGTTCAGAAACCTCCGTCATTTACGGAAAACAAGGCAGAATCGGGGAGACAGCCGGGCATTCTCCTTGGAATGCGGTTCGTCAGGCGGTCCGAAACTCTCCCGTCCGGGTGAAGTTCGCGCATCTGTCGGACGTCCGTTGCCCCGCCTGGCTAGCTTTGAGGCACATTCGTCTCTCCCTTCACCCTGCATCTGCCTGGTCTCTTCCACCGCTTCCCGCTCCAGGGTCACAGATGCCGTTGATCCGAGGAGCCCACGCTGACCAGGTCCAGCGAGTCCCGCGCCGGCCTCCCGGAGCAACTGTGCCAACCGGCCACCCGGACGGCCGTACCCGTCCAGAACTCCGCCGCCGAGCAGGTCCAGATCCGTGTCCCGGGGCTGGACCGCTTCAACGCCGCGCCGGCGGCCGAGGCCGAGGCCGCCCTGCTGGAGTGCTGCGGCAGCCGCCGCTGGGCACAGCGGCTGGCCGCCCACCGCCCCTTTCCCGATGTGGACTCACTGCTGGCCGCGGCCGACGAGGCGGGCTACGACCTGGCCCCGGCGGACCTCTCCGAGGCGCTCACCGCCGAGGTCTCCCCCGGTCTGCACCACGCCGCGCCGCCCTCCGCCCATCTGGCGCTGCAGGCCGCGCACGCCGCGTACGAGTCGCGCTTCGGCCATGTCTTCGTGATCTGTCTGGACGGCTTCGGCCCGGCCGAGCAGCCGGACCAGGTGCTCGCCGGGATCCGGGCCAGGCTGGCCCACGAACCGGACCAGGAACGGGTGGTGACCGCGGAGGAGATGCGCCGACTCGCCCGGGGCCGCATCATCGAGCTGGTATCGGGTTCATAACGGAACGGGCTCGACGGGGGCCGTCGACCGCCCTTTCTAGCCCGTCCGTGCCTGTTTGATTGCCACTTTGATCACACCGCGGGCCCCCGCGCGAACGAACCGACAAACCGTCGCTACGATGGCCGGGGCCGGTGGACCGTACCCGGCCGGGTCAGACCGACAGTCAAGCCGGCCGGCCCCAATCCCCGCTCCCGGAGGGTTCTTCCGTGCCGGCTGGAACGCTGTACCGCGGCCGGGAAGGCATGTGGTCCTGGGTGGCTCATCGAGTCACCGGTGTCCTCATTTTCTTCTTCCTGTTCGTACACGTCCTGGACACCGCTCTCGTCCGCGTCTCCCCCGAGGCCTACGACGACGTCGTGGCCACGTACAAGACGCCGATCGTCGCGCTCCTCGAATACGGCCTGGTGGCCGCGATTCTCTTCCACGCGCTGAACGGTCTCCGTATCGTCGCCGTGGACTTCTGGGCCAAGGGCCCGCGCTACCAGAAGCAGATGCTCTGGTCGGTCGTGGGCATCTGGGTCGTGCTGATGGTCGGGGCGCTGTACCCGGTCCTCGGCCACGCCGTACGCGAAGTATTCGGGAGCTGAGGCCAATGTCCACCGAGTCCTCCGCCGCGATCGGCTCCGTCGAGGGCGTCAGCCTCTACGACGTAGACAACCCGGCCCCGGTCATCGAGCCCCCGCGCAAGCGGACCGCCAAGACCCCCAAGGGTTCGCGCACCAACTTCGAGATGTACGCCTGGCTCTTCATGCGCCTGTCGGGCATCGTCCTGGTCGTCCTGGTCCTGGGCCACCTGCTGATCCAGCTGGTGCTGGACGGCGGCGTCTCCAAGATCGGCTTCGCCTTCGTGGCGGGCCGCTGGGCCTCGCCGTTCTGGCAGCTCTGGGACCTCGGGATGCTGTGGCTGGCCATGCTGCACGGCGCCAATGGTCTCCGTACGGTCATCAACGACTACGCCGAGCGGGAGAACACCCGTTTCTGGCTGAAGATGCTTCTGTACACCGCCACGGTGTTCACCGTCCTGCTGGGCACGCTGGTGATCTTCACCTTCGACCCGAACATCCGCTAGGCGCCGGGCCAGAGGGACCAGAGGAAATCATGCAGATCCACAAGTACGACACCGTCATCGTCGGCGCCGGCGGCGCCGGCATGCGCGCGGCCATCGAGTCCACGAAGCGCAGCCGCACCGCCGTGCTCACCAAGCTCTACCCGACCCGCTCCCACACGGGCGCCGCGCAGGGCGGCATGGCCGCCGCGCTCGCCAACGTGGAGGAGGACAACTGGGAGTGGCACACCTTCGACACGATCAAGGGCGGCGACTACCTGGTCGACCAGGACGCCGCCGAGATCCTGGCGAAGGAGGCCATCGACGCCGTCCTCGACCTGGAGAAGATGGGCCTGCCGTTCGGCCGTACGCCCAAGGGCGAGATCGACCAGCGCCGGTTCGGCGGTCACACCCGCAACCACGGTGAGGCCCCGGTCCGCCGCGCCTGCTACTCGGGCGACCGCACCGGCCACATGATCCTCCAGACGCTGTACCAGAACTGCGTCAAGGAGGGCGTGGAATTCTTCAACGAGTTCTACGTCCTGGACCAGCTGGTCGTCGAGGAGGACGGCGTCAAGAAGTCGGCCGGCGTCGTCGCCTACGAGCTGGCGACCGGCGAGATCCACGTCTTCCAGGCGAAGTCGGTCATCTATGCCTCGGGCGGCACCGGCAAGTTCTTCAAGGTGACGTCGAACGCGCACACCCTGACCGGTGACGGCCAGGCCGCCTGCTACCGCCGGGGTCTGCCGCTGGAGGACATGGAGTTCTTCCAGTTCCACCCGACGGGCATCTGGCGCATGGGCATCCTGCTGACGGAGGGCGCCCGCGGTGAGGGCGGCATCCTCCGCAACAAGGACGGCGAGCGCTTCATGGAGAAGTACGCGCCGGTCATGAAGGACCTCGCGTCCCGTGACGTCGTGTCCCGCTCCATCTACACCGAGATCCGTGAGGGCCGCGGCTGCGGTCCCGAGGGCGACCACGTCTACCTCGACCTCACGCACCTCCCGCCGGAGCAGCTGGACGCCAAGCTCCCGGACATCACCGAGTTCGCGCGCACGTACCTCGGCATCGAGCCCTACACGGACCCGATCCCGATCCAGCCGACCGCGCACTACGCCATGGGCGGCATCCCGACCAACGTCGAGGGCGAGGTGCTGGCCGACAACACCACCGTCGTCCCGGGCCTGTACGCCGCCGGCGAGGTCGCCTGTGTCTCCGTGCACGGCGCCAACCGGCTGGGCACCAACTCGCTGCTCGACATCAACGTCTTCGGGCGCCGTTCGGGCATCGCCGCCGCCGAGTACTCCACCAAGCACGACTTCGTCGAGCTTCCCGAGAACCCGGCGCAGATGGTCGAGGACCAGGTCGAGCGGCTGCTCAACTCGACCGGCACCGAGCGGGTCGCGGCACTCCGTCTGGAGCTGCAGGAGTGCATGGACGCCAATGTGATGGTGTTCCGCACCGAGCAGACCATCAAGACGGCCGTCGACAAGATCGCCGAGCTGCGCAAGCGCTACCTCAACGTGTCCGTCCAGGACAAGGGCAAGCGGTTCAACACGGACCTCCTGGAGGCCATCGAGCTGGGCAACCTGCTCGACCTGGCCGAGGTCATGGCGACCTCCGCGCTGGCCCGCAAGGAGTCCCGCGGCGGTCACTACCGCGAGGACTTCCCGAACCGCGACGACGTCAACTTCATGCGCCACACCATGGCGTACCGCGAGGTCTCGGCCGACGGCACCGAGTCGATCCGACTCGACTACAAGCCGGTCGTCCAGACCCGCTACCAGCCGATGGAGCGTAAGTACTGATGGCTACCCCGACTCTGGACAAGGTCGAGGCGGAGTCCGCCGCCTCCCCGTACATCACGGTCACCCTCCGGATCCGCCGCTTCAACCCCGAGGTCTCCGACGAGACCCAGTGGCAGGACTTCCCGATCGAGATCGACCCGAAGGAGCGTGTGCTCGACGCCCTTCACAAGATCAAGTGGGACATCGACGGGACGCTGACGTTCCGCCGCTCCTGCGCGCACGGCATCTGCGGCTCCGACGCGATGCGGATCAACGGCAAGAACAGGCTCGCCTGCAAGACGCTGATCAAGGACGTCAACCCGGAGAAGCCGATCACGATCGAGGCCATCAAGGGCCTCACGGTCCTCAAGGACCTCGTGGTCGACATGGACCCGTTCTTCCAGGCGTACCGCGACGTCATGCCCTTCCTCATCACCAAGGGGAACGAGCCGACCCGCGAGCGCCTGCAGTCCCCCGAGGACCGCGAGCGCTTCGACGACACCACCAAGTGCATCCTGTGCGCCGCGTGCACGTCCTCGTGCCCGGTGTTCTGGAACGACGGCCAGTACTTCGGCCCGGCGGCGATCGTCAACGCGCACCGCTTCATCTTCGACTCGCGCGACGAGGGCGGCGAGCAGCGCCTGGAGATCCTCAACGACCGTGACGGCGTGTGGCGTTGCCGCACCACCTTCAACTGCACGGACGCCTGCCCCCGTGGCATCGAGGTCACCAAGGCGATCCAGGAGGTCAAGCGGGCGCTGATCACGCGCCGCTTCTGACCACCCGGCAAGTCGTATCCGGCCCCGTTCTCCGCAGCGATCCTGCGGGAGCGGGGCCCCTTGCTGCGCCGGGCGGGTCTTGGCGGTACGGTCGTGCGGAACCGGGCTGCGGTTCGCCGCCGCCGGCCCCAGCGGGGTCCGGGGCGCACAGGTCTGATCGAGAGCGGGGAACGTTGAGCGATCCGAATCCGTACGCGGACGACTCATACAAGTGGGGGCCGGCTCCCCAGCAGCCGGGCAACCCGCCCACCGTCGCGGACGGCGCGGGACAGCCCGGTCCGGGCGCCCCGGCGTACGGCTACCCGCAGCCGCTGCCCGAGTCCGCGACCCAGCCCGGCCCCGGCTACGGCTACCCGCAGGGCGCCGCGGCCCAGCCGACCATGCCCGGTCAGGGCTTCCCGCAGCCGCCGGGCGCCCAGCCCGGCACCGGCATGCCGGTTCTGACACTCGGTGACATCGCCGTCATGCAGGACCAGATCGTGACCCCGTCCGGTCCGATGCCGCTCAAGGGCGCGGTGTGGACGGCGACGGACCTGACCCGTACCGAGGAGAAGATCCCGACGGTCGCGATCGTGCTGGCGATCGTCTTCGCGCTGTTCTGCCTGATCGGTCTGCTGTTCCTCCTGATGAAGGAGAAGCAGACGACCGGCTTCGTCCAGGTCACGGTGACCAGCGGCGGCCGGCACCACTCGGCGATGATCCCGGCGGTCGGCCAGGACACCTTCCCCATGGTGATGGCCCAGCTCAACACCGCCCGTGCGATGAGCGTCTGACGGTCTCCCCGCCCCGGCCGCACGAACCGTTCACCGCGATGTCCCGCGTCGGGCGGCCGGTCAGTCCCAGGCGGCGCCGCCCCGGTCCTCGGCGGCCACCATGATGCGCCGCAGCATGTCGTTGAGCAGTGTGCGCTCGTCGGGGCCGAGTACGCCGAGCAGCCGGTACTCCTCGTGGCCGAGGACGTCCATCGCGCCGAGCCAGGTGGAGCGGCCCGAGCGGGTGAGCTCCACGTCGACCCGTCGGCGGTCGGTGGTGGAGGGGGTGCGGCGGACGAAGCCACGCCGTTCGAGCGCGTCGAGCCGGCCGGTGACGGAGGCGGGCGCGAGGTCGAGGTCGGCGGCGAGTTCGGAGGGGGCGGCCTTCCCGCCGCGTCCGGCCAGTTTGTGGAGCGTGTCGAACTCCTGGCGGTCCAGGTCGAAGTCGACCAGGGACTGTTCGCGCACCCGGCGCAGATGGACGGAGAGCTTCTTCATGCGGGTCACCGCGCCCTCGACGTCGGGATCCAGGCCCGGCAGGACGGGCTTCCAGCGCTCCACATGTCCATCGGTCCAGTCGCGTTGCTCCATGGGGGAAATCGTACGCCGGTCCGCAAATTTCCTTCGGTACCCAATATTTCGTTGACGAATAGTTCGGAGCCGAAATAAGTTCTCGCGCATGCCGCACCCCTTGCGCACGCGCGCCTTCCGCCTGCTCTTCATCGGCCGCACCCTCTCGCTCGTCGGCGACGCCGTCATCCCCACCGCCCTCTCCCTGGCCGTCTATCTGGCCACCGGCTCCACCGGAGCGCTCGCCCTGGTCCTGGGCTGCGCGATGGTCCCCAAGCTGCTCCTGCTGCCGCTGGGCGGCGTCGTGGGCGACCGCTTCAACGCCCGCACCGTCGCGCTCACCACGGATCTCGTGCGGTGCGCGACCCAGCTCTTCGTCGGCGTGGAGCTGCTCGGCGGCTCCCCGGCGCTCTGGCAGATCGCGCTCGCCGAGGCGGTCGGCGGCGCCGCCGGGGCGTTCGCGATGCCCACCGCCTCACCGCTGATCCGCGGCACCGTGGCGGAGTCCGGGCTGCTGCGCGCCAACTCCCTGATGGCGGTGGTCAACAGCGCCACCCGGCTCGGCGGTCCGGCCCTCGCCGGGCTGCTGATCCTCACCGCGGGACCGGGCTGGGCCTTCGTGCTGGACGGCGCCACTTTCGCGGTGAGCGCCGCACTGCTGTCGGCCGTGGAGGTCCGGCACGTACCCATCCCCCGGCGTTCACTGCTCACCGACCTCAAGGAGGGCTGGGGCGAGGTCCGCAGCCGCGACTGGTACTGGACGAGCCTGATCGGGCACGCCACCTGGAACGGCGCGGCGGCCGTCCTGATGACCGTCGGCCCGGCGCTCTTCCTCCGGGAACTGGGCGGCAAGGGCGTCTGGGTCGCCCTTCTGCAGACCGGCGCGGTCGGCCTGCTCCTCGGCTCACTGCTGGCCGGCCGGGCCCGCCCCCGCCGCCCGGTCCTGGTGGCCAACCTGGGCCTCGCCACGTACGCCCTGCCGCTCGGCCTGCTGGCCGCCCACGCGCCCGTCGCGCTCACCATCGCCGCGTACGGCGTCGCCCAGGCCGGACTCGGCTTCCTCGGCCCGGTCTGGGACAGCTCGGTCCAGTCCGCCGTACCGGCACACGCGCTGGCCCGGGTCACCTCGTACGACTGGCTGCTCTCCCTCGGCGCGATGCCGCTCGGCTACGCCCTGGCCCCGCTCGCGGCCTCGGCCTGGGGTGCCGAAGTGCCCCTGGCCATCGCGGCGGTGGCCGTCGGCGCGGCCTGCCTGGGGACGGCCGCGGTGCCGGGCGTTCGGCGCTTCGGGGCACCGGACAAGCAGCCGGAGCGGACCGCCGGACTCCCCGCTTGAACATGTTCAATTACAGGTCTACAGTCCATGACAACAGCTTTTGAACGCGTTCAAGGGAGGGTGGGGCATGGACCTCACTGTTGTCGCGTACGTCATCTACCTGCTGATCAGCGTGGCCCTGACCGTCTGGGTCGCGCGCACGCTCAGCCGCAACGGCAAGGTGTTCCTCGCCGATGTACTGCACGGGAACGAGAAGCTCGCCGATGCCGTCAACCACCTGCTGGTGGTCGGCTTCTACCTGGTCAACCTGGGCTTCGTCACCCTCTACCTGAGGAACTCCGACGCCGTCACCGACGCCCGCGGGCTCTTCGAGGCGCTGTCGGTGAAGCTCGGTGTCGTGCTGCTCGTCCTCGGCGTCATGCACCTCGGCAACGTCTACGTGCTCAACAAGATCCGCCGTCGCGGCCTGATGGAGCGTGAGCAGACCCCGCCGGTACCCCCGCAGGGCTGGACGGGACCGGCCACCGGCCCGTGGGCGGCGCCCGCCCCGAGGGCCTGAGCCCCATGACGGGCGGACCGGGCGGGCAGCGGCTCCCCGTGGAGCGCCTGACGGTGCTGTACGACGCGCGGTGCCCGCTCTGCCTGCATCTGCGGCAGTGGCTGATGAAGCAGCGTCAGCTCGTCCCGCTCGACCTCGTCCCGGCGGCCTCCGAGGAGGCGCACCGCCGCTTCCCCGGGCTCGACCACGCCGGGACGCTGGACGAGATCACGGTGATCGGCGACCGGGGGCAGATCTACCGCGGGACCTCCGCGTGGATCGTCTGCCTCTGGGCGCTGGCCGAGCACCGGCCCCGGGCCCACTGGCTGACCACCCCGGCGGGCCGCCCGTTCGCCCGGGCCACCGTGCTCGCCGCCGCGAAGTACCGGTCCCTGACCGCACCGCCGTGCGGCCGGGACGGGGACGGTGCCTGTACGGTCCCCGGACCCGCGGGCTGACCACGCCGGATACCCTCGGGTCTGTGGTGAAGGAAGTGAAGGACGTGAAGGAAGCCAAGGCTCCCAAGAGCGAGCAGACCCGCACACTCATCCTCGAAACGGCGCTCCGGCTCTTCCAGGAACGCGGTTACGACAAGACGACGATGCGGGCCATCGCCCAGGAGGCCGGCGTCTCCGTGGGGAACGCCTACTACTACTTCACGAACAAGGAACACCTCGTCCAGGGCTTCTACGACCGGCTCGCGGCCGAGCACGCGGCAGCCGTGCAGCCGGTCCTGGACGGCGACAAGGACCTCGCGGTGCGCATGCGCGGGGTCCTGCTCACCTGGCTGGACGTGGCGGAGCCGTACCACCGCTTCGCCGCGCAGTTCTTCAAGAACGCCGCCGACCCGGAGAGCCCGCTCAGCCCGTTCTCGGCGGAATCGGTCGCGGCCCGCGAGGCGGCGATCTCCATCCACCGGCAGTGCCTGGCCGGGTCCGACGCCAAGACCGATCCCGAACTGGCGGAACTGCTGCCGCAGTTGATGTGGCTGATACAGATGGGCCTGGTGCTGTACTGGGTGTACGACCGCACCGAGCACACCGCACGCAGCCGCCGCCTGGTCGAGCGCTCCGCCCCGATCGGCGCCCGCGCCATCGCGCTCTCCCGGTTCCGGGCGCTGCGGCCGCTGGTGCGGCAGGTGCACGAGGTGCTGGAGGAGTTCCTGCCCGGCGCCGCGAAGGCGAAGAGCGGGAAACGGCCCGAGGAGTCCGGCTGAGAGCCGTCCCGCGGCCCCTGCGGGCGTGCGGCGGAAGGACGACGGGGGCGGCCGTCCGGCAGATGCCGGTACGACCGCCCCCGCTGTGCCGTGCGGCGGAGCGTCAGATCCGCTTCAGCTCCCAGAGCCGCCAGATGCCGGTGCCGTCCGAGAGGTACTGCGAGCCGGAGACGTCCGTCGTGCTGACGACGTAGTCCTTCTTCTGCCACAGCGGGACCAGCGGCACGTCCTCGCCGACCTGCGCCTGGAGATCCTTGAAGTCGGCCGCGGTGCGTCCGCGGTCGCTGTACTGGAGCGTGGAGCCGATCAGGCTGTCCACCTTCTTGCTGGAGTAGCCGTTGTGGAGGCTGTTGTTGCGGCCGACGAGCGGCTGGCTGAAGGTGTCGGGGTCCGGGTAGTCGGGGAGCCAGCCGATCGTGTACGCGTCGTACTTGCCGGCCGCGTAGTCCTTCTGGAACTTCGTCCACTCGACGGCGTGGAGCTCGATCTTGAACAGCCCGTCCGCCTCCAGCTGGCGGCGGATCTCGGCGGCTTCCTTCCCCTGCGTCTCGTCGCCGCCGCGGTAGCCGAAGTCGATCTTGACCGGCGTCTGCACGCCGGCGTCCTTCAGCAGTTCCTTGGCGCGCGCCGGGTCGGGTGTCGGGTAGGCGTCGAAGAACGGCGTGCTGTGCCCGATGTAGCCCTGCGGGATCAGCGAGTAGAGCGGTTCGACCGTGCTCTTGTAGATGTTGCTCACCAGCGGCCCGCGGTCGATGAGCGAGGCGATGGCCTGCCGGACCTTCTTCTCGGCCAGCGGTGTGCCGGGCCGGACGTTGAAGACGAGGTTGCGGATCTCGGCGCTGTCCGCCTCGGTGACGCGCAGGTCGGGGTCGCCGGGGTTCAGCTCGGCGAGCGTGGCCGGCGGCAGTTCGCGGTGGGTGACGTCGAGCTGCTTGGCGTTCCAGGCGGCCAGCAGATCACTGGACTTCGGGTAGTAGTGCACGGTGACCGGGACGCCCTCCTTCTTCACCGCGCCCTTGTACCGGGTGTTGGGGATCAGCTCCGCGATCTCGCCCGACCGGTACGACTTCAGGACGTACGGTCCCGAACCCTCGACCGTGTTCCCCTTGCGGAGCTTGTCCGCCGGGTACGACTCGCGGTCGACGATCGAGCCGGCGCCGGTGGCGAGCTTCTGCGGGAAGGTCGCGTCGCGCGAGGAGAGGTTGAAGGTGATCGTGCGGCCGTCGGCCACCACGTTCTTCAGGCTCGGGAACAGCACCCACGGACCGACGTCCGTCTTGATCCTGATCATGCGCTCGATGGAGTACTTGACGTCCTCGGCGGTGATCTTCCGGCCGTTGGAGAAGGTCAGGTCGTCGCGCAGCTTGCACTGGTACGTCTGGAGCTTCTGGCCGATGAACCCGCAGCTCTCGGCCGCGTCGGGCTCGGGGACGACGGCCCCGGACTTGAACGTCATGAGCGACTGGTAGATGTTGCTGTACATCGCCCAGGAACCCGCGTCGTACGCGCCCGCGGGGTCGAGCGAGGTGACCACGTCCGTCGTACCGACGGCTACCGGATCCTGTTTCACCTCGTCCGAGGGGAGCAATTGCCAGGCGACCACGCCTGCGATGACCAAAACCGCGAGAATCGCGAGAATCCGTAGCCGGATCGACCGCATTGCCGTGCTCTCCCTTACCAGCCCCACCTCGGCGTTGCGCTCAGATACGCACATCACCGCATGCTCGCGATCAGCCAATCACACGATTTTCACATCTGGAAGAGCAAAACTGTGACTCATAGCCTTTTGTTCGGCAGTTGAAACCTTGGGTGCATCTGTACGTCTGAAACCAGTTGTCGACGGAGAGTCACGCCCGCAGTGAGGCGAGCTCCACGACGGTGATGTCGGACGGTGCGCCGACCCGTACCGGCGGGCCCCAGGCGCCCGCGCCCCGTGAGACGTACAGCTGGGTGTCCCCGTAGCGGTCGAGCCCGGCGCCGGTGGGATTGGCCAGATCGGCGATGAAGTTGCCGGGCCAGAGCTGGCCGCCATGGGTGTGACCGGAGAGCTGCAGGTCAACGCCGTGGGCGACCGCGTCGTGGATGACGACGGGCTGATGGGCCAGCAGGACGGCGGCGCGGCTGCGGTCCCGGTCGCCCAGCGCACGGTCGAAATCGGGGCCCTGCCCTTCGCTCTCCCCGGCGACGTCATTGACGCCGGCAAGATCGAATCCATCGATCTCCACCCGGTCGTTCTCCAGCGGGTGAAGACCCAACTCCCTTACTTGATCAACCCATTGTGCGGCGCCGGAGTAGTACTCATGATTTCCGGTGACGAAGTAATTGCCGTGCCGGGCCCTCAGCAGGGCGAGCGGCTCCGCGGCCGGCCCGAGGTCGGCGACGGTTCCGTCGACGAGGTCGCCCACGACGGCGACCAGATCGGGCTGGGTCCGGTTGATCGTGTCGACGATCCGCCGGGTGTGGGCGCGGCCGAGGATCGGGCCGAGGTGGATGTCGCTGACGACGGCGATCCGGAAGCCGTGCGCGGAGCGGGGCAGCTTGGCCAGCGGGACGGTGATCCGCTTGACCCGCGGTCCGCGCAGCACCCCGTAGGTGCCGAAGCCGACCGTGCCGAGTCCCGCGACGGCGGCGGCTCCGCCGACGGCCCGCGCCACGAACAGCCGCCGGCCGGGGGCGTCGGGGCGGGGCCGGGCGGGGGCTTCGGCGACGAGGGTCGCCGGGGCGGCGGAGGTGCCCGCGCCCGGCGCGTCCGACACCCCCGCGGAGAGGTTCGAGTGATTCACGTCGTTTGCGTCGCTTGCCGGATCCGCGCCGGCCGCCGGCGTCGTGTCCGCGTCGTCCGACCGCCCCGTACGGCGCACCGGCAACCGGCGCAGAACCGGCCGTACCGCCTCGCCCGCCAGCAGAGCCAGCGTCAGGTACAGCACAGCGGCCAGCCACAGATAGCCCGGCCAGGCCAGCACCTGCTGGAGCCGGAAGGGCGCGCCCGCGCGGCCGGCGACCAGCGCGCCGACGCTCAGCAGCGGCAGTACGTACGCGGCCACCGTGCCGGCCCTGCGCAGCGCGCTGCCCTCGGCCGTCGTGTCACCGACGAGGCGGCGCCACAGATAGCGGTGCACGCCGGCCAGCAGCGCGAGCACGACGATCACCATCACCACGAGACCGGCCACTGCCACTCGCTCTCCTCAGCCCGTCGTGCGGCCTGTTATGCGCGTTCGCGGCGCAGAGCCTTGACGCCACGGAACCCGATCACTCCAACCGCCGTCCCCAGGAGAAAGGACGTGATGGCGAGCAGCAGATGCACCCAGAAGTACGCAGTCGGGTCACCCGCGTCGTCGAAGGCGAGTCCGCTGCCGTCCTTCCACAGGTTCTTGACGAAAGTGATCCAGATGAACCAGCTCCACACCCCGAAGGCGAGCAGGAACCAGGAGACGGGGCGGCTGAGCTTCATGGACCCAGTATCTCCGCCGCGATCCGGCAGAACCGCCCGGGGTGGGCTGTCCCGGCGGTACGCCCGGCGGGTCAAGCCATCCGCACCCATTTTCATATCTTCTCCCTGTACGTTTCCGACCGTGCCTGCTCTCAAAAAGACCGCTCTGACGGTCATCTCTGCCGCCTTGTTGTCCACTTTTGTTGTCAGCCCGGCGTCGGCGGTCGGCAAGGATGCCTCCGACGAACAGCCGAAGCCGCCCGCGGGCATGTCCAGGGTCGGCGGCGAACTGCTGGGCCGGGCCGGTACGCAGGTCAAGCTGGGACCGGACGCCCCGGTGCTGCCGAAGGGCCTCTCGGGCAGGTCCTGGATCGTCGCGGACGCGGAGAGCGGCCAGGTCCTCGCCTCGCACAACGCGCACTGGCGGCTGCCTCCCGCCTCCACCCTGAAGATGCTCTTCGCGGACACCGTGATGCCCGCGCTCCAGCCGAAGACCCAGGAGTACACGGTCAAGGACGAGGATCTCGCCAATCTCGGCGAGGGCAGCAGCCTGGTCGGCGTCAAGGAGAAGCTCACCTACACAGTCCACGATCTGTGGCTCGGGGTGTTCCTGCGGTCGGGCAACGACGCGGTGCACGTGCTGTCCTCGATGTACGGCGGCGTCCCCAAGACCGTGGACGCGATGCAGTCGCACGCCGAGGAGTTGCAGGCGCTCGACACGAAGGTGGTGTCGCCCGACGGGTACGACGCGCCCGACCAGGTATCCAGCGCGTACGACCTGACGCTGTTCGCCCGCAGCGGGCTGCAGAAGGCGGACTTCCGGGAGTACTGCTCGACGGCCGACGCGCAGTTCCCCGGCGCGGAGAAGAAGGGCAAGCGCGAGAGCTTCGGCATCCAGAACACCAACAAGCTGCTCACCGGCGCCGGCGGCGTCGAGCCGTACAAGGGCATCGCGGGCGTCAAGAACGGCTACACCACGCATGCCGGCAACACCTTCACCGGCGTCGCCGAACGCGACGGCAAGGTGCTGCTCGTCACCGTCATGAACCCGTCGTCCGAGAAGCCCCACGCCGTCTACGACGAAGCCGCCGACCTGCTCGACTGGGGCTTCGACGCGAGCGGCAGGGTGACTCCGGTCGGCGAGCTGGTGCCGCCGAAGTCGGCCGCCACCGGCACCGGGTCCGGCAAGGGATCGACGGCCGCGCCCGGGAAGGACCAGGGACAGAACGGCCCCGCGCAGGACGCGAAGGCCGCCGCGTCCGAGGGCGGTGGCCAGGGCGCCGGGATCGCGCTGGGCATCGCCGCGGGCGTCGTGGTGCTGCTGGCCGGCGCGGCGTTCCTGGTCAACCGGCGCTGGCCGCTGCCGGACCTGGTCCGTCGCCTCCCGCGCCGCTGACCGGCCCGGACGGTTCTCCGGCGGCCTCGCCCCCGGTGTCACCGGCCTCCTCGCTGTTCTGCGTCGCCGTCCAGGCGGCGCAGAACAGCAGCAGCTTCGCCGAGAGGTTGATCCACAGCAGCAGCGCGACCGGCACCCCGAAGGCGCCGTACATGCTCTTCGACGCCACGCCCTTCATGTAGCTGCCGAGCAGCAGCTTGAGCAGTTCGAAGCCGATCGCGCCGAGCGCTCCGGCGACCAGCAGCCGGTGCCGCGGCGGCTCGACGCCGGGCAGCAGGGTCAGCAGATAGAGCAGCAGCAGGAATCCGGCGAGCGCCGCGACCAGCAGGGTGGCCACCTGGAGCACCACACCGCCGGCACCGCGGTCCGAGATGCCTAGCAGATTCGCCGTCCAGCCGACGGCGACGGAGCCGGCCGACGACACGGCCATCGTCGCGAGCGCCGCCCCGCCGAGCCCCAGCAGCAGCCCGGCGTCCTTGAGTTTGCGCACGACCGGGTTGCCCAGGCGCACGTCGTCCAGGTCCCAGACGGCGCGCAGGCAGTCCCGCATCGAGCCGATCCAGCCGATGCCGGTGAGGAGCAGCACCGCACCAGCCACCACACCCACCGTGCCCGCGTGGGCCACCAGGCTCCCGATGCCGAGCTGGTCGGAGATGCCCGGCACCTGCTCGGCGAGCTTGTC
The DNA here is from genome assembly GCF_038448545.1 of Streptomyces sp. CLV115. Taxonomy (NCBI): domain Bacteria; kingdom Bacillati; phylum Actinomycetota; class Actinomycetes; order Kitasatosporales; family Streptomycetaceae; genus Streptomyces; species Streptomyces sp. CLV115. The sequence goes on along the minus strand of NZ_JBCEWQ010000037.1, from coordinate 33,800 downwards.
CTCGATCTTGTGGAGCTGCTCGGTGGAGAGCAGTGCGGCGCCGATCGCCGCACCGACCGCGATCAGCGGGAAGAGCGCCAGAAAGCTGATGAAGGTGATCGCGGCGGAGAGCCTGGCCCAATGGACCCGCTCCAGCGTCTCGTAGGAGCGCCAGGCGTGCGTCGCCATCAGCCGGGAGACGATCGGCCCGATGACGGGGAGGTTCTTGAGCCAGTCCATGACGTACGACTACCCTCCCCGGCCCGGAAAACCGAAACCGGCCCTGTCGCCGTACGGCCTGACACTTCTTCAATCACCCATACCGGTGAGTGTTGTAACAAATGCCCCGAAAGGGTTTTCCCGGGCGATACGGTCACCGTCATGTCTGTCGACACCGTGTCCCTGACCGGCTGGGGCCGCACCGCCCCGACGGCCGCCGTGCGTTTCCGCCCCCGTTCGTACGAGGAGGCGGCGGCGACGGTACGCGGCTGCGGACCCCGCGGCTCCATCGCCCGGGGCCTCGGCCGGGCACACGGCGACGCGGCCCAGAACGCGGGCGGCTCCGTCCTCGACATGACCGCGCTCAACCGGATCCGCTCCGTGGACGCCGCCGCCGGGATCGTGGTCTGCGACGCCGGGGTCGGCCTGCACCGGCTGGCGGAGGTCCTGCTGCCGCTCGGCTGGTTCGTCCCGGTCATGCCCACCACTCGGTACGTCACCGTGGGCGGCGCGGTCGGCGCCGACATCCACGGTCACGACCAGCACGCCTCGGGCTCCTTCTCCCGGCACGTCCAGGAGCTGGAACTGCTGAGCGCCGAGGGCGAGATCCGTACCGTCCGCCCCGGCACCGCGCTCTTCGACGCGACCGCGGGCGGCCTCGGCCTGACGGGGGTGATCCTCTCGGCCACGCTCCGGTGCCACCGCGTCACCAGCTCATGGCTGTCGGTCGACACCGAACGCACCGTCGACCTGGACGACCTGCTGGAACGGCTCGTCGCCGGGGACCACCGCTACCGCTACTCGGCCGCCTGGATCGACCTCCGCGCCCGCGGCCGGGCGACGGGGCGCTCCGTACTCACCCGGGGGGAGCACGTGCCCCGGTACGCGCTACCGGCGCACGCCCGGCGCACACCGCTCTCGTTCCGCCCGGGGCCGCTGCCGGCCGCCCCCGCCCTCGTGCCGGAGGCGCTGCTCGGCGGCGCACCGGCCGCCCTGCTCAACGAGGTGCGGTACCGCGGCGCGCCCAGGTACCGGATCGGTGAACTCCAGCGGCTCGCCGCGTACTTCCGCCCCCTGGACGGCCTGCCGCACCGCGACCGGATCCTTGGGCGGACCGGGTCCGTGCGGTACCAGTTCGCCGTCGGCCACGGCCGGGAGGAGACGCTGCGCCGGATCGTGCACCGGATCTCCCGGTGGCGCCGGCCGTCGGCGAACGCCGTGCTCAAACGGTTCGGCGCCGGGGATCCGGGCTGGCTGTCGTTCCCGATGCCCGGCTGGACGCTCGCCCTCGACCTGCCCGCCGCCCTGCCCGGGCTGGCCGGATTCCTGGACTCGCTGGACGAGGAGGTGGCGGCGGTCGGTGGCCGGGTCTGTCTGGCGAAGGACGCCCGGCTCCGGCCGGAGCTGCTGGCCGCGATGTATCCGAGGCTGGCCGACTTCCGGTCGCTCCGTGCCGAGCTGGACCCGGCCGGGGCCTTCCGCTCGGACCTGTCGCGCCGTCTGTCGCTCTGACCGCCCCGCCCGCCCCGCCTCCCCACATCACAAGGAGTGTTCCCGTGAAGGACGCCTTCGGAGCCCCGCAGTCCCTGCTCGTCCTCGGCGGCACGTCGGAGATCGCGCTGGCGACCGCCCGGCGGCTGATCGCCCTGCGGACCCGCACGGTCCGGCTGGCCGGGCGCCCCGGGCCCGCACTCGACGCGGCCGCCGCCGACCTGCGCACCCGCGGCGCCGACGTCCGTACGGTCGGCTTCGACGCCCTGGACGCCGAGTCGCACCGGACCGTCCTGGGCAGGATCTTCACCGAGGGCGACATCGACATGGTGCTGCTGGCCTTCGGCATCGCCGGCGACCAGGGCCGCGACGAGGAGGAACCGCTCGCCGCGGTCCGGGTCGCCCAGACCAACTACACCGGAGCCGTCTCCGCCGGGCTGGTGTGCGCCGGCGCACTCCAGGCGCAGGGGCACGGCTCGCTGGTGGTGCTCTCCTCGGTGGCGGGCGAACGCGTCCGCCGCGCCGACTTCATCTACGGGTCCAGCAAGGCGGGCCTGGACGCGTTCACGCAGGGGCTCGGGGACGCGCTGCACGGGACCGGGGTGCATGTGATGGTCGTGCGCCCCGGCGTCGTGCGCCCGGGGCCGGCCCCGGAACCCGTCCCGGAAACGGTGCCTGCCGCGCGGGCCGCGTCGCCGTCGCCCGCGCCCGCCCGGGGCGGGGTGGCGCTGCTCGCGTCGGCCCGGTTCGCCGCGGCGCGGTCGGCCTCGGTCCGGTTCGCCTCGGCGCCGCTGGAGGCGCCGTCCCTGACCGCGACGCCGGACGCGGTCGCGGAGGCCATCGTGACGGGTCTGCGGCGGCGCTCGGAGACGGTGTGGGTGCCCGGGTCGCTGCGTGCGGTGATGTCGGCGTTGCGGCACGTGCCGCGCCCGCTGTTCCGGCGCCTGCCGCTCTGAGCGGTCGGCGCCGGGGTGGTACGGGGGCCGCTCAGGGGTGCAGGGAGGGCTCGTCCACGGAGGAGCCGCCCTGCGCGGGCACGGCGGGGGCGCCGCCCCCGGCGTCGAACGGGAACTCGTTGATCTTGCGCCAGACGCTGTCCGGGCCCTGCTCGTACAGCGCGAAGGAACCGCAGGTCCAGGCCGCCTCGTAGTCGGCGAGCTCGGCATACGCCCGGTCCATCGCCTCCTCGGCGATGTCGTGCGCCACGGTCACGTGCGGGTGGTACGGGAACTGGAGCTCGCGGACCAGGGGCCCGGAGGCGTCCCGGACCCGCTTCTGCAGCCAGGTGCAGGCCGAGGCGCCCTCGACGACCTGGACGAAGACGACCGGCGAGAGGGGACGGAAGGTCCCCGTGCCGGACAGCCGCATCGGGAAGGGGCGGCCGCCCGTCGCGATCTGGGCGAGGTGCGCCTCGATCGCGGGCAGGTCGGCCGCCTCGGCCTCGGTCGGCGGGAGAAGGGTGACGTGGGTGGGAATGCCGTACGCGGCAGGATCCCCGAAGCTCGCGCGCCGCTCCTGGAGCAGGCTGCCGTAGGGCTCCGGGACCGCGATCGAAACGCCGAGCGTTACGGTCCCCACGTCGTCCTCCTCAATGCTCGATGGCCGATGGCCTGCTTTCGGCCATCCGCCGGGTTCAGCTTCCCGTCGCCAGTGTGACGCCTGCGGCGGCGAAACCGCCAGGGTCCTTGGACTCAGTGCTTCGCGGGCAGAAGGCCCATCCGGTCGTAGGTCCGGGACAGGGTCTCGGCCGCGACGGCACGGGCCTTCTCCGCGCCCTTGGCCAGGATCGAGTCCAGCGTCTCCGGGTCGCCCAGATATTCCTGCGTACGGGTCCGGAACGGTGTGACGAACTCGACCATGACCTCGGCGAGGTCGGTCTTGAGCGCACCGTAGCCCTTGCCCTCGTACTTCTGCTCCAGATCCGCGATACCGGTGCCCGTGAGTGTCGAGTAGATGCTCAGCAGATTGCTGACGCCGGGCTTCTCGGCCCGGTCGAAGCGGATCACCGTGTCGGTGTCGGTGACCGCGCTCTTCACCTTCTTGGCGGTGGTCTTCGGCTCGTCCAGAAGGTTGATCAGGCCCTTCGGGGTGGCCGCCGACTTGCTCATCTTCGCCGACGGGTCCTGGAGGTCGTAGATCTTCGCCGTCTCCTTGAGGATGTACGGGTCCGGCACGGTGAACGTGTCGCCGTAGCCGGCGTTGAACCGCTCGGCCAGATTGCGGGTCAGTTCGAGGTGCTGGCGCTGGTCCTCGCCGACCGGGACCTGGTCGGCCTGGTACAGCAGGATGTCGGCCACCATCAGCATCGGATAGGTGAAGAGACCGACCGTGGTGCGGTCGGCGCCCTGCTTGGCGGACTTGTCCTTGAACTGCGTCATGCGCGAGGCCTCGCCGAAGCCGGTGAGGCAGTTCATGACCCAGCCGAGCTGAGCGTGCTCGGGGACGTGGCTCTGGACGAAGAGCGTGCAGCGCTCCGGGTCGAGACCTGCGGCGAGCAGCTGGGCGGCGGCGAGCCTGGTGTTGGCGCGCAGCTGCGCGGGGTCCTGCGGGACGGTGATCGCATGCAGGTCCACGACCATGTAGAAGGCGTCGTGGGAGTCCTGCAGCGCCACCCACTGGCGGACCGCGCCGAGGTAGTTGCCGAGGTGGAACGAGCCTGCGGTGGGCTGGATTCCGGAGAGCACACGGGGGCGTTCAGAGGCCATGGAACTCATTGTCTCAGGTACGGAGGGGAACTCCGGCAGCCGGTGGGGAACGTACGCGGACCGGAGCGCGCGCCGTCGCGGACGGGACGTGAACACCCTCCGGCCCGTTCGGACGCGCGGCGTGCGCCGGTGCCCGCTCGGCGGGCGCGCCGGGATTCGGAGGTTTCCTCGCCGCGGATCCGACCGACGATACAAAGTGGGCACCACCCCCGCCCGCCCCACGACGAACGGAGATCCCGTGTCGACCACGGAAACCGCCATCGCCTCCGCCGAGGCGCACAGCGCGCACAATTACCATCCGCTGCCCGTCGTGGTCGCCACGGCGGAAGGGGCCTGGATGACCGATGTCGAGGGCCGCCGCTACCTCGACATGCTCGCCGGCTACTCGGCGCTCAATTTCGGACACGGCAACCGGCGCCTGATCGACGCGGCCAAGGCGCAGCTGGAGCGGGTGACGCTCACCTCACGTGCTTTCCACCACGACCGGTTCGCCGACTTCTGTACGCAGCTCGCCGAGCTGTGCGGCATGGAGTCGGTGCTGCCGATGAACACCGGGGCGGAGGCCGTGGAGACCGCGGTGAAGACGGCCCGCAAGTGGGGGTACCGGGTGAAGGGCGTCCCGGACGGCATGGCCAAGATCATCGTCGCCGCGAACAACTTCCACGGCCGGACGACCACGATCATCAGCTTCTCCACTGACCCGGAGGCGCGGGAGGACTTCGGCCCGTACACGCCGGGGTTCGAGATCGTGCCGTACGGGGATCTCACGGCGCTCCGGGAGGCGATGACCGAGAACACCGTGGCGGTGCTGATGGAGCCGATCCAGGGCGAGGCCGGGGTGCTGGTGCCGCCGCCCGGCTATCTCCCCGGGGTGCGCGCGCTCACCCGCGAGCGGAACGTGCTGTTCATCGCGGACGAGATCCAGTCGGGCCTGGGCCGGACCGGCCGGACCTTCGCCTGTGAGCACGAGGGCGTGGTGCCGGACATGTATGTGCTCGGCAAGGCGCTGGGCGGCGGTGTGGTGCCGGTGTCGGCGGTGGTCTCGTCGCAGGACGTGCTCGGGGTGTTCCGGCCCGGTGAGCACGGTTCGACGTTCGGCGGCAATCCGCTCGCCTGCGCGGTGGCGCTGGAGGTCGTCGCGATGCTGCGCACCGGCGAGTTCCAGCAGCGGGCGGCCGAGCTGGGCGAGCACCTGCACCAGGAGCTCGGGCTGCTGGTGGGCGGCGCGGTGCAGGAGGTGCGCGGCCGCGGGCTGTGGGCAGGGGTGGACATCGCCCCGGACCGCGGCACCGGCCGGCAGATCTCCGAGAAGCTGATGGACCGCGGGGTGCTGGTCAAGGACACCCATGGCTCGACGATCCGGATCGCCCCGCCTCTGGTGATCAGCAAGGAGGACCTGGACTGGGGCCTCGAACAGCTCCGGGCGGTGCTGCGCGGCTGAGCCCCGGCCGGCCGGGGCGGGCCGGATCCCGTCCGGCCGGCCCGCCCTGGCAGACTCCGCACCGTGAGACCCGACCTGACACAGCTGCGTGACCTGATCGAGGAGTCACCGGGCTTCGGCCTCAAACCCGCGGGCGGCGTGCCGCAGGCCCTGATCCACGAGGCCGAGGCGCGCCTCGGGCCGCTGCCGCCGTCGTACCGGTGGTGGCTGGCGGAGTACGGCCACGGACGGGCCGCAGGCGCGGACATCGCCACGGTGGCGCCCGGCGGATCCGGCGACGACTCGGCCGACGGTCCGGCGGGCGGTCCGGCCGACGACCCGACCGGTCCGGCCGACGATCCGGCCGACGAGATGTACGAGGCCGTCACCGCGGGCTGGCGGCGGGACGGCGAGCGGCTCTGCTTCGCCGTCGAGCCGGACTGCGGCGACCAGTTCCGCTTCGCCCTGGACCGGGCGGGCGAGGACGGGGAGTACCCGGTGCTCGGGCGGGACGGCACGGACGGGTGCGAGTACCCGGTCGCGGAGTCCTTCGCCGGGTTCCTGACCGTCCGGGCGGCGCTGTCGCGCGGCCTGCGGGACGGCCCCAATCCGGCGGTCGCCCGGCTGTGGCGGTCGACGCCCGGTGTGCTGCTCGACAACGGCGTGCACGTCTACGGCCCGCACCTGATCCAGGAACGCAACGAGACCTTCGAGGTGCCCCGGTACGCGCCCGGCTGGGTGCTGGTCGGGGACGACAGCGGCGGCGACGGACTCTTCATGCGCCACCACGGCCGCGACCGCACCACCCTGTACCGGCTGGGCCTGGGCGCGGCGGGCGAGGACATCGGGGCGGTCGGCGAGCCGGTCACGGACGATCTGCTCGGCTGGCTGCGCACGGGCGGGCCGCTGCCCGGCTGAGGGCGGCCCTCAGAGGATGACGTGCGGCAGGAAGCGGGCGTACTCGTCCGTGACCGGGCCGGCCGATTCGCGGATGCCGAGCCCGGCCGCCCGGTCCTCGACGACCCAGGCGCCCAGCACCACGCGGTTGCCGTCGAAGTCCGGCAGCGGTGCCAGCTCCTGGTAGCAGCACGGCTCGTCCCGCAGCACCGCGGGGCTTCCCGGCTCATGGATCGTGACGCCCTCGCCCTCGCGGCCGAGCAGCGGTTTGGCCACGTGGCCGCGGCCGCCGTCGCGCGGATCCGCCGCGAGTTCGCGGGGACCGTCGAGGTAGGAGGGCAGCAGGTTCGGGTGGCCCGGGTAGAGCTCCCAGAGGATCGCCAGCAGCGCCTTGTTGGACAGCAGCATCTTCCAGGCGGGCTCGATCCAGCAGGTGGTGCCGGTACCGCCGCCGTTGTCGAGGGTGTCGAGCACATGCGGTCCGAACCGGTCGGTCGCCAGCCACTCCCACGGATACAGCTTGAAGCAGCTCCGGATGAACCGGAGCCGGTCGTCGACGAACCGCCCGCTCAGCCGGTCCCAGCCGATCTGCTCTACGGAGAGCGCCTCCGTCTCGATGCCGGCCTGTTCCGCGGTCTCGCGCAGATACGCGACCGTCATCAGGTCCTCGCCCAGCTCGTCGCCGTCGGAGTGCGCGAAGTGCAGCGGCCCCGGCGGCAGCAGGGGTGCCTGGCGCCTCCAGGCAGCGACGAGCCGTTCGTGCAGCGAGTTCCACTGGTCGGCGCCCGGGAAGCGGTCCTCCATCCAGAACCACTGGGCGCTCGCGGCCTCCACCAGGGAGGTGGGGGTGTCCGCGTTGTACTCCAGCATCTTCGCCGGGCCGGTGCCGTCATAACACAGGTCGAACCGGCCGTACAGGGAAGGAAGTTCGGCCCGCCGCTGCCAGGACTGGGCGATCAGGCCGGTCAGCCTCCGGTCGGTGATGCCGAGTTCGGCGAAGCGGTCCCGTTCCACGATGTGCGCGGCCGCGGCCAGACACATGGTGTGCAGTTCCTCGACGACGTCCTCCAGCGCCTCGACCTCGGGCAGCGAGAAGACGTAGTGGGCGCTCTCGTCCCAGTACGGGCGCAGCGATCCGTCCGGGTAGCGGGTGAGCGGGAAGACGATGCCCTGTTCCTCCACCGTCCGCTGCCAGTCGGGGCGGGGTTCCATGGTGCGGCGTTCCATGCCGGTTCAGCCGCCGCCGGTGCCCGAGCAGCCGAAACCGCCGCGGTCGACCGCGGACTTGTCGAAACTGCCGCCCTCCACCTTGCCGTTCTTGCTGCTGCCGCCGTAGTAGTACGAGCCCTTGCCGCCCCTGCACTCGTAACTCGGCAGCTTGTCGCGGGTCAGCGGGTCGACACACCGCTTGTCCGGCTCCGAACCGCAGGACGTGATCATCGCCGCGAGCACCCCCATGCCGCCGAGCACGACCGTGCTCGACCTCAGCCTGCGCGCCATGTTTCCGACTCCCCCGTGCGTACGAATCAAGCCAATGCGACCATCCGTCAGATTAGATGCCCGCCGACGACGGCGGGAAGCGGGTGCACCGGACGTCCACAAGTAGAGTCGCTTTGTGGTCTTCGGGATGATCTGCGCGCTCGGCGCCGCCGTCTGCTTCGGCACCGCCTCGGTCCTCCAGGCCGTCGCCGCGCGGGCCGCCGCCGAGCCGGGGTCGGACGCGGGGGTCGATCCGGCGCTGCTGCTGCGCGCCCTGCGCCAGTGGCGGTACGTCGCCGGACTCGCCCTGGACGGCTGCGGTTTCGTCCTCCAGATCATCGCCCTGCGTTCCCTGCCGATCTACGCGGTCGGCGCCGCGCTGGCCGCGAGCCTCGCGGTGACGGCGGTGGTCGCCGCGCGACTGCTCGGGGTGCGGCTGAGCGGCGTCGAGTGGAGCGCGGTCGGCCTCGTCTGCGCGGGCCTCGGCATGCTGGGACTGGCGTCCGGCGGCGAGGGCCACGGGACCGGTTCGGCCGCCCTGGTCTGGTCGATGCTGGGGATCGCGCTGGGCATCCTGCTGATCGGCGCGGCGGCCGGCCGTCTCCCGGAGCGGCCGCGGGCGCTCGTGCTGGGGCTCGGTGCGGGCTGCGGCTTCGGGGTGGTGGAGGTCACCGTCCGGCTGATCGACGACGTGTCCCCGGCCGCGCTGCTCGCCGACCCGGCCGCGTACGCGCTGCTGCTGGGCGGCGGTTCGGCGTTCCTGCTGCTCACCTCGGCCCTGCAACGTGGTTCGGTGACGACGGCGACGGCCGGCATGGTGCTCGGCGAGACGGTCGGCCCGGCGCTGGTGGGCGTGGTCTGGCTCGGCGACCGGACCCGCGAGGGCCTGGAGTGGGTGGCGGTCGCCGGCTTCGTGGTCGCGGTGGCGGGCGCCCTGGCCCTGGCCCGCTTCGGCGAGGCCCCGGCGGCCGCCCGGGGGCCGGCGGACGGTGCGGCCGAGCGGGACCACTGCGAGAAGTGACCCGCACGGGGCGCCCGGAGGGCCGGCCCGCGCCGGGTGCCCGGCGTCGGAGGCAGCCTGGGCCTCTCAGGGCAGCACCCGGCAGAGCGCGTCCAGCGCGCCCGACCAGGCGCTGTCGGTGGGGGTTCCGTAGCCGATGACCAGCGCGTCGCGGCCCGGGGCGGCGTCCGGGTGCCGGAAGCGGGAGATCCCCTCCAGGGCCAGGCCCTGCCAGGCAGCCGCCCGGAGCACCGACGGCTCGGTGCCCTCGGGCAGTTCGAGCACGGCGTGCAGCCCGGCCGCGATGCCGCTGACCCGGACGCCTGGGGCCCGTTCCGCCAGGGCCGCGACGAGCTGGTCGCGGCGGTGCCGGTAGCGCAGCCGCATCGAGCGCACATGCCGGTCGTACGCGCCCGACTCGATGAACTCCGCGAGCGTCAGCTGGTCCAGCGCGCTCGACGACCAGTCGCTCATCCCCTTGGCCTCGGACACCTCGCCCACCAGTGAATCCGGCAGCACCATCCACCCCAGGCGCAGCCCGGGTGCCAGCGATTTGCTCGTCGTGCCCAGGTGCACCACGCGTTCGGGGTCCAGGCCCTGGAGCGCGCCGACCGGCTGCCGGTCGTAGCGGAACTCGCCGTCGTAGTCGTCCTCCAGGATCAGCCCGCCCGTGCCGCGCGCCCAGTCCACCGCCGCGGCCCGCCGGTCGGGGTGCAGCGGCACACCCGTCGGGAACTGGTGCGCGGGCGTCATCAGGACCGCGCCCACGCCCCGCAGGGCGGCCAGCTCGCCGGTCCGCGCACCGAGTTCGTCGACCGGCAGGCAGGGCAGCCGCAGCCCGGCGTCCGCGAGCAGGTTCCGGTGGATGTCCAGCCCGTACGACTCGACGGCCACCTCCCGCACCCGCCGCTTGCGCAGCACCGGCCCCATCAGTTTCAGCGCGTGCACGAAACCGGCGCAGATCATGATCCGCTCCGGGTCCGCGTACACGCCGCGGGCCCGTGCCAGATAGCCGGCGAGCACGGTGCGCAGCTCGATGCGCCCGCGCGGATCGCCGTACCCGAAGGCGTCGTTGGGTGCGGTGGACAGGGCGCGCCGGGACGCCTTGAGCCAGTCGGCCCGCGGGAACGTCGAGAGGTCGGGCGACCCGCCCAGCAGGTTGTGGGCGGGCCTGGACCGTGCCGCGCGGGCCCGTACGGTCCGGCCGGCCGGCGGGCGCGGCTCGGCCCGCTGCGCCACCCTGGTGCCCGAGCCCTGCCGGGCGGTGAGCCACCCCTCGGCGACCAGTTCGGCGTAGGCGTCGGCGACGGTGTTCCGGGCGATGCCCAGGTCGGCGGCGAGGCCGCGGGAGGACGGCAGCCGGGTGCCGGGCGCCAGCCGCCCCGTCCGTACGGCCTCGCGCAGCGCGTCCATGAGTCCGGCCCGCAGTCCTGCCGCACCGGTCGTCTCAAGATGCAGGTCGGCACCGAAAGTGGCCCATGAATCTGTCATGTAAATGGACCATACCGGTGTGCCACCCGCCGCGTACTGTCGTACTCATGACGACGAACGAGCACAGCCACCCGACCTCCGAGCTCAACTCCGAGCACACCCCCCGCCTGCAGAACTGGGCCGGGCTCGCCCCCGATGTCTACAAGGCGATGGTCCGGCTGGACGCGGCGTCCCGTAAGGGCCTCGACCCGGTCATCGGGGAGCTGGTGAAGATCCGCGCCTCGCAGCTGAACCACTGCGCGTTCTGCCTCGACATGCACACCAAGGACGCGCTCGCGGCCGGTGAGTCCGTCCAGCGGATCGTCCAGCTCAGCGCCTGGGAGGAGTCGCAGCACTTCTACACGCCCAAGGAGATCGCGGCCATCGAGCTGACCGAGGCCGTGACGGTGCTGACCGACGGTTTCGTGCCGGACGAGGTGTGGGAGAAGGCAGCGAAGCACTTCGACGAGACGGAGCTCGCCCATCTCGTCGCCGCGATCACGACGATCAACGCCTGGAACCGCTTCGCCGTGACCACCCGCATGGTCCCCGGCCACTACCAGCCGGGCCAGATCAACCACTGACCCGCCCGCAGGCCCGCACCACGCACCGCCACTCCCCGACACCCGCACAGGAGCCCCGCGTGACCGCATCCGTCCTCCGCGCCCTGCACCACGACCGCACCCCCGGCGACCCGCTGGTGGTCCCCGGCCCGTGGGACGCGGGGAGCGCGCGGGTCTTCGTCGAGGCGGGCTTCCCGGCGCTCGCCACACCGAGCGCCGGGGTAGCGGCCTCCCTCGGCTACGAGGACGGGGCGACGCCCGCCGACGAGATGTTCGCGGCCGTGGCCAGGATCGTGCGGGCCGTCCCGGCCTCCGTGCCCGTATCGGCGGACATCGAGGCGGGTTACGGACTGGCCCCGGCGGAGCTGGTGGAGCGGCTCCTCGAAACCGGGGCCGTCGGCTGCAACCTGGAGGACTCGGTGGACGGCGTCCTCGTGGACGCCGAGTGGCAGGCGGACCGGCTCGCCCAAGTGCGGGCGGCCGCGGGCGACGCGCTCTTCGTCAACGCCCGCGTCGACACCTACGTCCGGGGGGTGCCCGAGGGCACGGACGTGGAGGCGGAGACCGTCCGGCGCGCGCTGCTGTACGTGGCGGCGGGCGCGGACTGCGTCTACCCGATCATGGCCTCGCCCGAGGCGCTGCCCGCGCTGGCCGCCGCCGTCCCGGCCCCGCTCAACACCTTCGCCCGCCCGGACGGGCCGTCCCCGCGCCGGCTGGGCGAGCTGGGCGCGACCCGGATCACCTTCGGACCCGGGCTCCAGCGCCGGGCGATGGCGGCGGTACGGGAGATCGCGGACGGGCTGCGGAAGGGCTGAGCGACCAGGGCCGAGTGGCAGGGCCTGAGCGACCAGGGCCGCGTGGGGGGCCGAGCGACAAGGGCCGAGTGGCGGGGCCCGGGCGCTCAGGCGCTCCGGCCGCCGAAGGCCGCCAGGGTCCGTTCCAGCATCGGCATCGCCCGCACCACCCGGCGGGAACGGATCAGGGCGTCCCAGGCGGGTTCGAACTTCTTCCAGCCGCCCGAGTACGCCAGGTGCCTGAGCCGTTCGTGGGTGCCGGGCTGGGCGGCAGCGCCGCGCCAGATGTTGGACCACCGGTAGAAGTCGCGGTACGCGCGCCAGTACCCGTCCTCCAACTGGCGCGGCGTCATGCCCTTCGGGCGGTGGACGACATGGCGGGTGTCGTAGAGGTCCCAGTCCCGGTGGACGATCCGGTCCTCGGCCTCCATCTGCTTCCACAGTCCGGTGGACGGATACGGCGTCATGATGTGGAAGGTGGCCGTCTCGATGCCCTGCTCGACGGCCCACTCCACCGTACGGTCGAAGACGTCCGGGCCGTCGTGGTCGAGCCCGAAGACGAAGCTGGCGTTGACCATGACCCCGGCGTCGTGGAGCCGGCGGACGGCGGCCGCGTAGTCCTTGCCGATGTTCTGGTCCTTGCGGCGCTCGGCGAGGTTCGCGCTGTTGACGGTCTCGAAGCCGACGAACAGGCTGCGCAGCCCCGCCGCCACGGCCCGCTCCAGCAGATCCGGCTGGAGCACGGACTTCACCGTGCCGGCGGCCTGCCAGAGCCGCCCCATGCCGGCCATTCCGTCGAACAGCGCCTCGGCGAAGCGCCGGTTGCCGAGCAGATGGTCGTCCAGGAAGTACAGATGCCTGCCGGGCAGCCGCTCGATCTCGGCGAGGGCGTCGTCCACCGCCTGGGTGTAGAAGGACTTCCCGCCCTCGAAGAAGGCGTCCTTGTAGCAGAAGTCGCAGTGGTGCGGACAGCCGCGCGAGACCACGATCGAGTTCGGCACGAGATACAGCTGCCGCTTGATCAGGTCGCGCCGCACCGGCGGCAGCCCGGCCAGGGTGCGCAGCTTCGAGTCGTACCGGCGGCCCGGCGCCCCGTCGCGGAACTCCTTGAGGAACAGCGGCCAGGTGTCCTCGCCCGGCCCGGTGAAGATCGTGTCGGCGTGGGCGGCGGCCTCGTCCGGGAGCGAGGTCACGTGGAGGCCGCCCATGGCGACGTGGACGCCCCGGGCCCGGAAGTGGTCGGCGATCTCGTAGCCGCGCCGGGCGGAGGTGATGTAGGGCTGGACGACCAGGAGATCGGGGCTGTCGAGCGCCTCGATGTCCACCCGCTCGACGTGTTCGTCCAGGAGCGTCACCTCGTCGTCCGGGTCGAGGTATCCGGCGAGGGTCGCCAGGCCGAGCGGCGGGAAGAGCGAGTACTTGATGGGGCGGAACAGCGGGCTGGTCGCCTCGGTCAGTGCCGGAAGAATCATCGTCACGCGCATGACAGCGCAGACTCGGGAACGGGTGCGGTCAGTTCCCGGGCCGCCATCCCCCGGACATGCCACCGCCGCCCGGACATGCCGCCGCCCCCGGCAGCGGTGCGGCCGGGGGCGGCGGTGTACGCCTCGGAGGGCGTACGGATCAGATCAGGCCGAGCTCGCGAACCGCGTCGCGCTCCTCGGTGAGCTCCTTCACCGACGCGTCGATGCGCGCACGGGAGAACTCGTTGATGTCCAGCCCCTGGACGATCTCGTACTTGCCGTCCTTCGTGGTGACCGGGAAGGACGAGATGATGCCCTCGGGCACGCCGTAGGAGCCGTCCGACGGGATGCCCATGGAGGTCCAGTCGCCCGCGGCGGTGCCGTTGACCCAGGTGTGCACGTGGTCGATGGCGGCGTTGGCGGCCGAGGCGGCGGAGGACGCGCCACGGGCCTCGATGATCGCGGCGCCGCGCTTGGCGACGGTCGGGATGAAGGTGTCGGCCAGCCACGCCTCGTCGTTGACGAGCTCGGCGGCGTTCTTGCCGGCGATCTCCGCGTGGAAGATGTCGGGGTACTGGGTCGCCGAGTGGTTGCCCCAGATCGTCAGCTTCTTGATGTCGGAGACGGCGGCACCGGTCTTGGCGGCCAGCTGCGAGATCGCGCGGTTGTGGTCGAGGCGGGTCATCGCGGTGAAGCGCTCGGCCGGAACGTCCGGGGCGGCGGCCTGCGCGATGAGCGCGTTGGTGTTGGCCGGGTTGCCGACGACGAGGACCTTGATGTCGTCCGCGGCGTTGTCGTTGATGGCCTTGCCCTGCGGCTTGAAGATGCCACCGTTGGCGGAGAGCAGGTCGCCGCGCTCCATGCCCTTCGTACGCGGGCGGGCGCCGACCAGCAGCGCGACATTGGCACCGTCGAACGCCTTGTTGGCGTCGTCGGTGATCTCGATGCCGCGCAGCAGCGGGAAGGCGCAGTCGTCGAGCTCCATCGCGGTGCCCTCGGCGGCCTTCAGACCCTGCGGGATCTCCAGGAGACGCAGGTTGACCGGCACGTCCGGGCCGAGCAGGTGGCCGGAGGCGATGCGGAAGAGCAGCGCGTAGCCGATCTGGCCGGCTGCGCCGGTCACGGTGACATTCACGGGAGTGCGGGTCATGGCGATCTCCGTTAGACAGCTGGCGGTGGGGGTCCCTGCCCCTGGTGCTGGACATCCCTGATCTGAATCTTGATGTGAAGAGATATCCAGCGATCAGGCTATCCGACCCGGAACCCCCGGGCGGCCCTGCCCCCTGTGGCACCGCACACAACCCGTCACACAGCGCTCACCCGGCCGAATCCCGGGTCACCCGGGAGACTGCGTCCCAGTGGCGGCCCGACGGTGCCCCGGTGGCGGCCCGACGGTGCCCCGGCGGCGGCCCGGCGGCGGCCCGGCGGTGCCCCGGTGGTGGCTCCCGTACGGACCCGCCGTCAGTGCCCCGGCCCGGTCCAGCAGCACCACCGCGGCCGGCACCGGCGATGCGCCGACCACGCCCGCCAGGAGCACAGCCTGCCGTCTCCGACGGCCGGCGGAACGAAGCCCCGGCCCCGGCACTCCGTTGCCGGACGATCACACGGTGGCGGAATGGTCACTTCCGTGCCACAGGCGACAGGCATCCCTTGAACGGCCTCACCCCGTCGACCAGGCTGAAGTCCGGACGGGGCAAGGCCGCTCAAGTCACCGCATCCCGGGGCGTTCTGCGCTCCGGCGGGCCCCGTCACCGGTGTCCGTCCCTCCTCGGGGGAAGGGACGGGCACCGTTTTCCTTCGTGCGGCGCCGTCCTGCGCGAGGCGCCGCCGCTCCGGCGAGCGTGCCCAGCGGGCCGGTTCAGCAGGCCGGTTCAGCAGACCGGTTCAGCGGGCGGGCCCGGCGAGCGGGCTCAGCGGATGGTGAAGTGGACCGCCTGTTCCAGGAACGGAATGTCCAGCCACGGCTTGGGCTGCGCCACCAGCGCGAGCATCACGATGAGGAAGCCGAGCAGCCCGTAGGTCACCAGGTCGGTGAAGCGGGAACGTACCGCCAGCATGCCCACCGAGGGCACCACCAGCCGCAGCACGGCGCCCCCGATGAGGGCCGCACCGATCAGCATCGTGCCGACCCGGAACGCCTCGGCGAACGGGTCGACGGCCACGATCAGCAGCCCGATCCCGGCCGTGCAGAGCACGGCGAGCAGCGGCCACTGGCGGGCCGGGGCGGGCGCGTCCCCGGACGCGGCCCTGCCCCCGCCCTCGGGGCGCGCGGTGTCCCGGGTGAGCGACGGGAAGCGCCGCGACGGGCGCGGGGACGCGCCCGCGCCGCCGTCACCCGCCCCTTCGGGGACGTCACCTTCACGGACTCCACCTTCACGAGCGTCGCCGTCACGGGAGTCCCCGTCACCTGCGCCGCCGTCACCACCGTCGCCGGAGCCGGCATCACCGGCGCCGGCATCACGTGCGTCGCCGTCACCGTCGCCGTCACCTGCGCCGACGTCGCGGTTCGCGGTCCGATCCGGTGCGGTCGCGTCCGCCGCCTTCTCACCCGCGCCCGGCTCGTCCGCCCGGGACGACGCCGCAGGCGTGCCGTCCGCCTCGGCGAACGGGTCGGCCGGACTCGTACCAGCACCCATGGGGTTCCCTCCGGATCGGGTCGGCCGGCTCAGACGGCCGCGGCCGCGTTGCGCTCGGCCGCCTCGACCACGTTGACGAGGAGCTGGGCGCGGGTCATCGGGCCGACACCGCCCGGGTTCGGGGAGAGCCAGGCGGCGACCTCGGCCACGCCCGGGTGGACGTCCCCGACGATCTTGCCGTTCTCGTCCCGGCTGACGCCGACGTCGAGCACGGCGGCGCCCGGCTTCACGTCCTCGGGCTTGATGATGTGGGGCACCCCGGCGGCGGCGACGATGATGTCGGCCTGCTTGAGCTGGGCGGAGAGGTCACGTGTGCCGGTGTGGCACTGGGTGACGGTGGCGTTCTCGGACTTACGGGTCAGCAGCAGCGGGATGGAGCGGCCGATGGTGACACCGCGGCCGACGACCACGACGTGCGCCCCGTTGATCTCCACGCCGTGGTGGCGGAGCAGCTGGACGACACCCTGCGGGGTGCAGGGCAGCGGGCCGGTCTCGTTCAGCACGAGGCGGCCGAGGTTCATCGGGTGGAGGCCGTCGGCGTCCTTGGCCGGGTCCATCAGCTCCAGGACGCGATTGGTGTCGATCCCCTTGGGCAGGGGCAGCTGCACGATGTAACCCGTGCACTCGGGGTTGGCATTGAGCTCCCGTACGACGTCCTCGATCTCCTCCTGGGTGGCGGTGTCGGGGAGTTCGCGCTGGATGGAGGCGATGCCCACCTGCGCGCAGTCGCGGTGCTTGCCGTTCACGTACCACCGGCTGCCCGGGTCGTCCCCGACGAGCAGGGTTCCCAGGCCAGGGGTGATGCCCTGTGCCTTGAGGGCCGCCACGCGGACGGTGAGATCGGACTTGATCGCGGCTGCGGTGGCCTTGCCATCGAGAATCTGGGCAGTCATGTCTCCATACTCGCGGATGACCCCGCCCGCATACCAATTCAGGCCGTGGGCGATGGCGCGATGTTGCACTTGCGCAACAACCAACGTCACGGCTGGACAAACTTACATTCCGCTTATAACGATTATGGCCGCAGTGCCGCAGAAGTACCGGGGGGCGGACCACTGACTCTTCTTTCCTCCGTGCGGCCGCATCGTCCCCGCACGCACGTTGGAGGAACGCCCAGATGAGTTTCGGCGACCCGAACCCCAATCCGAACAACCCGTACGGCCAGCAGCCGGGCCAGCCGCCGCAGGGCCAGCCCGGTTACGGCTACCCGCAGCAGCCTCCGCAGGGTCAGCCGGGTTACGGCTACCCGCCCCAGCAGCCGGGCGGCACCCTCCAGGCCAACAACGGCTACATAAACGTGGCGGGTCTCGGCACCGTCGAACTCGCCACGATGGGGCGTCGCCTGGGCGCGCGTGCGCTGGACGGCGTCGCGTACGGCATCCTCTACGCGATCTTCTCGGCGATCGGCATCGCGGGCCTGGTGGGCGCCTCGAAGTCCCTCGACGACTGCAGCGGCATGGAGTACGGCAGCAGTGCCTACACCCAGTGCGTGAACGACGCGACCGACGCCAGCGTCGGCATTCTCGCGGGCTTCTTCGGCTTCATCGCCGTGTTCGCGCTGATCGCGCTGCTCTACGAGTGGCTGATGGTCTCCATCTGGGGCGCCACGCTCGGCAAGATGGTCCTCAACGTCAAGGTCGTCAAGGAGAGCACCGGCCAGGCCCCCGGTCTGGGTGCGGGCTTCATCCGCTGGATCATCCCGATGGTCGGCTCGCTCTTCTGCGGCCTCGGCACGCTGCTGGTCTACCTCTCCCCCTTCTTCGACAACTCGGGCAAGCTCCAGGGCTGGCACGACCGCGCGGGCAGCACCATCGTCATCAAGACGAAGTGAGCACGCTGACGGTGTAACCACCCTCACCGCATCACGAAGGCCGCCGACTCCCCACGCTGTACGGGGAATCGGCGGCCTTCGGTCCTACCCGGGCCGGCCGGGTGCACCTCGTATCAGTGGAAGAAGTGGCGCGTACCCGTGAGGTACATCGTCACGCCCGCCTTCTTCGCGGCCTCGACGACCAGCTCGTCACGGACCGAACCGCCGGGCTGGGCCACGGCCCTGATGCCCGCGGCGGTCAGGATCTCCAGCCCGTCCGGGAACGGGAAGAACGCGTCGGAGGCGGCGTACGCGCCGCGTGCCCGCTCCTCCCCCGCCCGCTCGACGGCCAGCTTCGCGGAGTCGACGCGGTTGACCTGGCCCATGCCGACGCCGACCGAGGCGCCGCCCTTGGCGAGCAGGATCGCGTTGGACTTGACCGCGCGGCAGGCCTTCCACGCGAAGGCGAGCTCCTTCAGCTCGTCCTCGGACAGGGCCTCGCCGGTGGCGAGGGTCCAGTTGGCCGGGTCGTCGCCGTCGGCCTGGAGGCGGTCGGTGACCTGGAGCAGCGCGCCGCCGTCGATCGGCTTGACCTCGACCTCGGCGGACGGGGCGTCGGGGCAGCGCAGCACCCGGATGTTCTTCTTGCGGGCCAGGACCTCGACCGCGCCGTCCTCGTACGCCGGGGCGACGATGACCTCGGTGAAGATCTCCGCGACCTGCTCGGCCATCTCGACGGTCACCGGGCGGTTGACGGCGATGACGCCGCCGAAGGCCGAGAGCGGGTCGCAGGCGTGCGCGTTGCGGTGCGCCTCGGCGACGTCGTCGGCGATCGCGATGCCGCACGGGTTGGCGTGCTTGATGATCGCGACGCACGGCTCGGCGTGGTCGTACGCGGCCCGGCGCGCCGCGTCGGTGTCCGTGTAGTTGTTGTACGACATCTCCTTGCCGTGCAACTGCTCCGCCTCGGCCAGGCCACCGGTGCCGGAGGTGTAGAGCGCGGCGGGCTGGTGCGGGTTCTCGCCGTACCGGAGCACGTTCTCGCGCTCGTACGTCGCGCCGAAGAAGTCGGGGAAGCCCGAGTCGTCGGCGGCGGCGTAGTCGTCGGCGAACCAGGAGGCGACAGCCACGTCGTACGCGGCGGTGTGCTGGAACGCCTCGGCGGCCAGGCGCTTGCGGGCGGTCAGGTCGAAGCCGCCGGCCTTGACCGCGGCGAGGACGTCGGCGTACCGCTCGGGGCTGGTGACCACGGCCACGGACGGGTGGTTCTTGGCGGCGGCGCGGACCATGGACGGGCCGCCGATGTCGATCTGCTCCACGCACTCGTCGGCCGAGGCACCGGAGGCGACGGTCTCCTTGAACGGGTAGAGGTTCACGACCACCAGGTCGAACGGCTCCACGCCGAGCTCGGCGAGCTGCTCGCGGTGGGCGTCCAGACGGAGGTCGGCGAGGATGCCGGCGTGGACGCGGGGGTGCAGCGTCTTGACGCGGCCGTCGAGGCACTCGGGGAAGCCGGTGAGCTCCTCGACCTTGGTGACCGGCACCCCGGCGGCGGCGATCCTCCCGGCGGTGGAGCCGGTGGAGACCAGCTCCACACCGGCCTCGTGCAGACCGCGGGCGAGGTCTTCGAGCCCCGTCTTGTCGTAGACACTGACCAGGGCGCGGCGGATGGGCTTATTCACCGACATGACCGAGATGAACCTTTCGTCCCTCAATGCGATAGCCGTCACGGGCGAGCCGCCCCACGGCCTCGACGAGCAGCTTGCGCTCGACTTTCTTGATGCGTTCGTGGAGGGCCGCTTCGCCCTCCGCCGTGTCCTCTTCGGTCACCTCGACCACGCCCTGCGCGATGATCGGACCGGTGTCGACGCCGTCGTCGACGAAGTGGACGGTGCACCCGGTGACCTTCACGCCGTACGCGAGCGCGTCGCGCACCCCGTGGGCACCGGGAAAGCTGGGAAGCAGGGCGGGGTGGGTGTTGATGAACCGGCCGCCGAACCGGGCGAGGAACTCCTTGCCCACGATCTTCATGAAGCCGGCGGACACCACGAGGTCGGGGCGGTGCTCGCCCGTCGCGGCGGCGAGCGCCGCGTCCCACTCCTCGCGGGTGGCGTGGTCCTTGACCCGGCACACGAAGGTCGGCAGCCCGGCACGCTCCGCCCGTTCCAGACCGACGATGCCGGGGGGGTCGGCGCCGACCGCGACGATCCGCGCGCCGAACCCCTCGGGATCGTCACCGATGGCGTCGAGCAGGGCTTGAAGGTTCGTGCCCGAACCGGAGACCAGTACGACCAGGCGTGCGGGGGCGGCGGAAGGGGGCGGGGAGGCCACGGCTGGGCCCTTTCTCGCGTGGTGGTTCTCGCGTGGTGGAGCAGAGCGACGCTGATTTGTATGGTCGTACGAAAGAACTGAGCCCCTCGATACGGGGAACTCTACGAACCAGCCGACCGTCAGCAACGATACCGGCACCTCGGAGGGCCCCCATGGGACGGGGGTGGACGGCGGCCGGTCCGGCTCCGGGGAGCGGCAGCGGGCCCGGGGGGCGAATATCGGCGGCCCGGGCCCCGCTCCCAGCTTTCGGCCGCTCCTGGCCGGGAGGTAGCGTCAGGGGACAGCGAACCGTCCGCAGGGCGGAAATGACGAGATGGGGAAGACGTTCACCACATGCCGGACCGACGCCACCGCACCGCCTTCCGCCAGCCGCTGCCCGAGCGGACCTCACTGCTGATGCGGGAACGCCAGTCCCCCACGGGCTCCTCTTCCTCGTCTTCCTCCTCCGGAGGTTCGTCCTCGCCCGGAGGTTCTTCCTCTTCCTCCTCCGGAGACCTCGGCACGTCCGGGTCGTCCGGCCGGACGGACGAGAACCCCTTCGCCGCTCCCCCCGAGAACCGGCCGGACCAGCCCTGGCAGCCCCGCCGCCCCTCGAACACCGGAAACGGCAACGGGAACGGCGACGGGGACGGCTCATCCGAGGGCGGCTCATCCGACGACCGGCCCGCCTGGGGCGGCCAGTGGAGCAGCCGGCAGCCCGGCCGCCAGAGCGGCGGCTTCGGCGGCCGCCCCGGGGGGCAGGGCGGTTCGAACGGCCAGGGCGGACCCGAGGGCGGCCCCGGCGGGCTGCGCTGGGACCCGACCGACCCCGCCCAGCGCCGTGCGCGCTACGCGCTGCTCGGCGGCATGTGGGCCTTCTTCTTCGCCCTCTTCGACTTCCCCGAGATCGCCCTGCTGCTCGGCGCGCTCTCCGCGTACTGGGCGATCAGCGCGCTGCGGTCGAAGCCGAAGAACGCGTCCGCCGCGGCGGACGGCGGCTCCGGCCAGGCGTCCGCCGCTGCCCGGACGACCGGTGCCGCCGCTCCCGGGCGGGCTCCGGCGACCGGCTCCGCGACGGGTGCCCCCGCCGCTCCGACCGGTGGCCGGCAGCAGACCACGGCCGCGGTGAGCGGCCTGGTGACGGCACTGCTCGCGCTCTCGATCGTCGCGACGACCTACACGGTGCAGCTGGTCTACCGCGACTACTACACCTGCGTGAACGATGCCCTGACCAAGACCGGGCAGCTGTCCTGCAACGACCTGCTGCCGAAGCCGCTGGAGCCCTTCTTCGGGGTCAAGAACTAGAACGGCCGCGCGCCTCGGGCGTTCAGTCGTTTCCGGACGGCCCGGCCCCCTCGGGCCGGGCCGTCCGCTCGTGCCAGGGGTCGGCCGGCAGGAAGTCGTACGACTCGCAGTCCTCGTCCCGGTCCGGAACGGAGGGCCGGGCGGCGGGCGGCGCCACGGGCGTCGATGCCGCTGCGGCGGGAGCGGAAGCGGGACGGGCAGCGGAAGCGGGACGGGCAGCGGAAGCGCCCTCGGACGCCGCGCCGGGCTCGCTCCCCGGTGCCGTCCCCGCCTCATCGCCGTCGCCCCGGCGCCCGGACCACTGCCACCACCGCCGGTCACCGCCGTGCGACTCGCGCACCGGCTCCTCGCGGGCGGGGGCCCGGTCCTGGGCCGCAGCGGAGACGGAAGCGGGTACGGAGACGGATGCGGAGGTGGAGGCGGAGACGGATGCGGAGGCGGATGCGGAGACGGAGACGGCCACCGATGCCGGGACCGGCTCCGGCCGCGGGTTCCCGGCCGCCTCCCCCGCCGTCTCCTCGTCCGTAAAGGCGCCGGGCTCCCGCAGCCGCCAGGACCTCAGCAGCAGCGCGCCGGGGACGCCGAGCAGCGCCGTCCACGCCAGGGCCGCCGCGCCCGTGAGCCACCACACCGGCCCGAACTCCGCCAGCGCCCGGGTGCCGAGCGGTCCCCCGGCGGCCGCCGCCAGCACCGCCGTCCCGGCCCCGCACCCCACCGCCGCCAGGGCCGCCGCCAGCGCGGTCTCCCGCAGGCTCCAGGCGTCCTCCCGCGCGGCGCCCGGCGGCGCGGCCCGCCGCACGGTGAACCAGGCGACCGTCACCCCGGCCGCGACCGGCACCGCGGTGGCCGACCAGTTCAGGACCGTGCCCGGGCCCTCGGCGGGCAGCGCGGCGAGCAGCGGGAAGCCGGGCAGCGCCGGGCGCCCCGAGAAGGCGAGCGGGGTGACGGTGGACGCCGTGCCGAGGGCGAAGCCCGGCCCGAGCCCGTACGCCGCACCCCACACCGCCGCGTTCGGCACCAGCACCAGCGCGAGCAGGAAGACCGAGACCCGGCCCGCCCAGTCGCCCGCGAGCCGGACGAACGTCTCCTGGGCGGGGTGCGCGTGCCACATCAGCGCCACCGCGACGAGCAGCGCTCCGCCACCGAGCAGCACCGCCACCCCGGCCGCCGCCGTCCGGCACGCCGTCCCCGCGTGCTCCCTGAACCGGCCGCGCGCCAGCGCCTCGTGCAGGGCCACCGGCGCCCAGAACGGCAGCGGCCCGACCGGTCGCCCGGCCGCCGTCCAGACCCCGGCGGCTGCCGCACCCACCACCACGAGGGCGGCCGGGAAGAGCAGCGACGGCGGGTCCGCGGACAGCGGACCGCCCTGCCCGTAGTACGCGACGGCCGCCCCGACCAGCAGATATCCGGTGACGACCATGGCGAACGCCCCCGCCGCCGAGGGGACCGGGCGCCCCTCCTCGGGCACCAGGACATCCCGCGCCGCACGGTGCACCAGCCACACCGGCACCACGGCGAGCAGCAGCGGAACGAGGCCCACCGGGGCGGGGATCCCGCTGAGCGTGTCGGCCCTGATCAGCTCCGCGCCGTGGGCGAGCAGCCAGAGCCCGGCCGCCGCGTGGAGCGCGCCGCCGGGGCTGCTGTCGGAGGCGGGGGAGCTGATCCACAGCGCCAGGACGAGAACGGCGATCGAGCCCACTCCCAGCCCGGCCGCAACCGCTCCACGCAGAAGGGCGAACGCCAGCACGGCGGGCCGTCCCTGCTCGGCCGACAACGACGGGCTGCTTCCGGTCACTTGGGTCACCCGGCCATGCTCCCAACGACACGCACCTATTCCTCGTAACAGGCGAATGGTCGCTGTGTCGCTCAATATACGTTTATGTACTTTTCCACCCGGTGCAGCCCCGTCGGGGGTCCTTCATGACGCAGAGTTCGACCGGTACAGCCTCTGCGCACCCGCTCCCCTCCCCCAAGGAGCGACGCAGACTGCGCGAGGCGAATTCACTGAGTGAAGAGCAGGTCGCGGCGGCGATGGGCGTCACGCGCGCCACGGTGCGGTCCTGGGAGACCGGTCGCACCACGCCCCGCGGGCGGAAACGCGAGGCGTACGCCAGGCTGATCAGCGGTGGCCGGCCCAGCCCGCAGGCCACTTCACCGAGCGCCCGGACCAAACCGGGCGCCCCGAACACCAGGCCGAAGGCCGCCGTCAAACGTGCGGCCCGACCGGCGGCGCCGAAGACGGTCGCGAGGCTCTCCAAGCCCGTGACGTCCACGAAGCCGCCGGCGCGTCCGCCGACCCCCGTCGAAGCCACCGGGAGCACCGCCATGGCCCCGAGCGAGCCCGGCACCACCCCCGATCCGCCCAGCACCTCCGCGACGCCCGAACCGGCCGTCGCAGCCGAAACCGCCGGAATCACCGGAACGGCCGGAACCACCACAATCACCGGAACGGCCCCCGGCGGGCTCTCCCCCGACGAGGCGTTCGATGCGCTGTACGAGCACTCCGCCGCCGCCCTGTTCCGCCAGACGTTCCTGCTGACCGGGCGCCGGGGCCTCTCCCGGGAGTCCGTCGCACGGGCCTTCGCGCTGGCCTGGGAGCGCTGGCCCGAGGTCGCGGTGGACCGGGATCCGGTGGGGTGGGTGCGGGCCGCCGCGTACGAGTACGCCATGTCGCCGTGGCACCGGCTGCGCCGCACCCACCGGCCGCTCGACCCGCCGCCCGCGGATCCGGGGCCGCGGGCGCTGCTCGACGCGCTGCTGGAGCTGCCGCCCTCGTACCGCCGCACCCTGCTGCTCTACGACGGCGTCGGCCTGGATCTGCCGGAGACCGCGGCGGAGACCGAGGCGAGCACCCCGGCGGCGGCGGGCAGGCTGACGAACGCGCGTGCCGCGGTCACCGAGCGGCTGCCCGAACTGGCGGAGGGCTCGTCGCCCGCCGAGCAGTCGGCGCTGCTGCACGAACGGCTCGGGGCGCTGGCTCTGGCCCAGCCGTCCGACTCGCTGCCCCCGCCCGCCTCGATCCGCGTGGACAGCGAGCGCAGGGCCCAGCTGTGGACCCGGGCCGCCGTCTCGTTCACGGTGCTGATCATCGGGCTGACGCTGTTCACGCTGGGCACCGCCCCGACGCGGTACGAGACCCCGGAGTCACCCGCCCAGCAGGTCGACGGGGTGCCGCCGCGGGGCGGTCCGCAGAAGCTGACGCCGCAGGACCTCAAGCTGCAGAAGGAACTCGACGGCGAGCTCGTACGGGGCCCGGCGCGGCTGGTCCCCGGCGTCGGCTGAGCCGCTCCGAGAGGCGGCTCGGAAACCGGAACGGCGCGGGTCCGTACCCCTTGATCGGGTACGGACCCGCGCCGTCTGTGCGGTGCCGCGACACTGCGTGCGGCGACAGTGCGCCGACGCGGTGGAGCGATCAGGCGCCGAGGATCTCGCGGGCGAGCTTGGCGGTCTCGGTCGGCGTCTTGCCGACCTTGACGCCGGCGGCCTCAAGGGCCTCCTTCTTCGCCTGGGCGGTGCCGGAGGAGCCGGAGACGATGGCGCCGGCGTGGCCCATGGTCTTGCCCTCGGGGGCGGTGAAGCCCGCGACGTAACCGACGACCGGCTTGGTGACGTTGGCCTTGATGAAGTCGGCCGCACGCTCCTCGGCGTCGCCGCCGATCTCGCCGATCATCACGATCAGGTCGGTCTCGGGGTCGGCCTCGAACGCCGCGAGGGCGTCGATGTGCGTCGTACCGATGACCGGGTCGCCACCGATGCCGACGGCGGACGAGAAGCCGATGTCACGGAGCTCGTACATCATCTGGTAGGTCAGCGTGCCGGACTTGGACACGAGACCGATGCGGCCGGGCTTGGTGATGTCGCCCGGGATGATGCCGGCGTTGGACTGACCAGGGGTGATCAGGCCGGGGCAGTTCGGGCCGATGATCCGGGTCTTGTTGCCCTTCGAACCGGCGTATGCCCAGAAGGCGGCCGAGTCGTGGACGGCGATGCCCTCGGTGATGACGACCGCGAGGGGGATCTCGGCGTCGATCGCCTCGACGACGGCGGCCTTCGAGAAGGCCGGCGGCACGAAGAGGACGGACACGTTCGCGCCGGTCTTCTCCATCGCCTCGGCGACGGAGCCGAAGACCGGTACCTCGGTGCCGTCGAAGTCGACGGAGGTGCCGGCCTTGCGCGGGTTCACGCCGCCGACGATGTTGGTGCCGTCGGCGAGCATGAGCTTGGTGTGCTTCATGCCGGTGGCACCGGTCATCCCCTGGACGATGACCTTGCTGTCCTTGGTGAGGAAGATAGCCATGCTGTTGGAGTCCCTCGTCCCTTACTTCGCAGCCGCGGCGAGCTCGGCAGCCTTGTCGGCCGCGCCGTCCATGGTGTCCACACGCTGAACCAGCGGGTGGTTGGCGTCGGAAAGGATCTTGCGACCCAGCTCCGCGTTGTTGCCGTCGAGGCGCACGACCAGCGGCTTGGTGACTTCCTCGCCCTTGGACTTGAGCAGCGCGAGCGCCTGGACGATGCCGTTGGCGACCTCGTCGCACGCGGTGATGCCACCGAAGACGTTGACGAAGACGGACTTGACGTCCGGGTCGCCGAGGATGATCTCCAGGCCGTTCGCCATGACCTCGGCGGAGGCGCCGCCACCGATGTCGAGGAAGTTGGCGGGCTTCACGTTGCCGTGGTTCTCACCGGCGTACGCGACGACGTCCAGCGTCGACATGACCAGACCGGCACCGTTACCGATGATGCCGACCTCGCCGTCGAGCTTGACGTAGTTGAGGTTCTTGGCCTTGGCGGCAGCCTCCAGCGGGTTGGCCGCGGCCTTGTCCTCAAGGGCCTCGTGCTCGGGCTGACGGAAGTCGGCGTTCTCGTCGAGAGACACCTTTCCGTCCAGCGCCAGGATGCGGCCGTCCTTGGTCTTCACCAGCGGGTTGACCTCGACGAGGAGGGCGTCCTCGGCGACGAAGGTGTCCCACAGGGTCACCAGGGCCTCGGCCACGCCCTCGGCCACCTCGGCCGGGAACTTCGCCTGGGCCACGATCTCGCGGGCCTTGGCGATGTCGACCCCGTCGACGGCGTTGACCGGGACCTTCGCGAGGGCCTCGGGGGTCTTCTCCGCGACCTCCTCGATGTCCATGCCACCCTGCACCGAGGCCATGGCCAGGAAGGTGCGGTTGGTGCGGTCGAGGAGGTACGAGACGTAGTACTCCGCCTCGATCTCCGGGGAGAGCTCGGCGATCATCACCTTGTGGACCGTGTGGCCCTTGATGTCCATGCCGAGGATGTCGGTCGCGCGGGCGACCGCCTCGTCGGGGGTGGCGGCCAGCTTGACGCCGCCGGCCTTGCCGCGGCCGCCGACCTTCACCTGCGCCTTGACGACAGACTTGCCGCCCAGCCGCTCGGTCGCCTCGCGGGCTGCCTCAGGCGTGTCGATGACTTCACCGGCCAGCACCGGTACACCGTGCTTGGCGAAGAGGTCCCTCGCCTGGTACTCGAACAGGTCCACGCGCGTCCGTCCCTTAATCAATGGTCTCGCGGTTCGTTTTCTGCGTGGGCGTGCCGCGAGGGGCAACGTGACTGCTCTGTCACTAGGAAGGCGCACACGGTGACCCGGGGTACGCGGCATGTCCATCTCGCAGGTTATCCCCGAGCTCCGCAGGACCCTAAATCACAGATCACACCTGAGCGGTGATTACGGTCACAGATCACGCCGGTGGCGGGTCGTGACGCCCCGAACGCGGGTGCGTGGTGCTGTGGCAGCAGAAGTGCGCGGCACCGCGCACCCCCGGATCACCGATGGGTGTCCACGTCCGGTACGGGCAGCGGCCGCTTCTCGACGGCCGCAGCCATCACCTCCGGGAAGAGGTCCGGGGTGCACGCGAAGGCCGGTGCGCCCAGGGCCGAGAGCGCCGCCGCGTGGTCGCGGTCGTAGGCGGGCGCGCCCTCGTCGGACAGCGCGAGCAGCGCCACGAACTGCACGCCGGAGGCCTTCATCGCGGCGACCCGCTTCAGCATCTCGTTGCGTATGCCGCCCTCGTAGAGGTCGCTGATGAGCACGACCACGGTGTCGGCGGGGCGGGTGATCCTCGACTGGCAGTAGGAGAGCGCGCGGTTGATGTCGGTGCCGCCGCCGAGCCGGGTGCCGAAGAGCACGTCCACGGGGTCGTCGAGCTGGTCGGTGAGGTCGACCACCGCCGTGTCGAAGACGACGAGCCTCGTCCGCAGGGTGCGCATGGACGCGAGCACCGCGCCGAAGACGGAGGCGTGGACGACGGAGGCGGCCATCGAACCCGACTGGTCGATGCAGAGGATGACGTCCTTCTTCACGGACCGGGCGGCCCGCCCGTAGCCGATGAGCCGCTCGGGGACGACGGTGCCGTACTCGGGGAGGTAGTTCTTGAGGTTGGCCCGGACGGTGCGGTCCCAGTCGATGTCGTGGTGACGGGGCCGGTCGATCCTCGCCGAGCGGTCCAGCGCGCCGGTGAGCGTGGCCCGGGTGCGGGCGGCGAGCCGCTTCTCCAGGTCATCGACGACCTTGCGCACGACCGCTCTCGCGGTCTCCTTCGTCGTCTCGGGCATGGCCTTGTTGAGCGAGAGGAGCGTGCCCACGAGATGGACGTCGGCCTCGACCGCCTCCAGCATCTCCGGTTCGAGGAGGAGCGCGGAGAGCCCCAGCCGGTCGATCGCGTCGCGCTGCATGACCTGGACGACGGAGCTGGGGAAGTACGTACGGATGTCGCCGAGCCAGCGGGCCACGGAGGGGGCGGAGGCCCCGAGTCCGGCCGCGCGGCTGTTCCTGCCCCGGCCGCCCTGCTTGCCTCCGTCGCCGTACAGCGCGGTCAGTGCGCCGTCCATCGCGGCGTCCCGGCCGGCGAGGGTGCAGCCGGTGCTCTCGGCACTGTCCCCGCCCAGTACCAGCCGCCACCGCCGCAGCCGCTCGCCGTCCGCCGGGCCGGACGGAGGTGTGGTGCCGGTCGTGTCCGTGGTCATCCCGTTGCCCCCAGCGGTTCCTCGACGTTCGCGGCTCTTGCGGCCTGCCCGGACCGGGCGCCGCCGTCCGGGCCCGGGTCGTTGCGCAGTCCGAGCAGCAGGCGCAGCACCGGCTCGACCGCGTCGGCCCGGGTTTCGTCCAGCCCCGGGCCGAATCCGGGGGCCGGCGCCCCGGCCCCGGCGCCCGTGCCGGTGGCGGCGGGTCCTCCGGCGGACGGGCCTCGCCGCACCAGCTCGCCCAGGGTGCGCCGTACGCCCGCTTCGTACGCGGAGAACGTGCGCCGCAGCAGTGGCAGCACATCGGTGAACTGGTCGGCGGGCACTCCGGCGAGCCAGGCGTCGACCAGGCCGAGGAGCCGCTCGTCGTGGACGAGCAGCATGCCGCCGCCGGCGGCTCCGCCGACGAATCCCTCGATCCACTCCGCGGCGTCGGCCGGGGGTGTGCCGGGCGAGAGGGCCAGGCCCATCAGCCGTGCCGCATCGTCCTTTGCGAGCTGTCCTTCGTCGAGCAGCAGGCGGGTCGCGCGCCCCCGGACGACTCCGGCGACGGTGTCCCGGGCGGCGAGCTTGTGCAGTACGGCCGCCCAGCGCCCGCGCAGCCCGTCCGGGTCCGTGCCCGCGTTCACGCTCGTGCCGGTGTCCGCGTTCGTGTTGGTGTCCGCGTGCGTGCCTGTGCCTGTGCTCGTGCCCGCGTCGGCGTTCGGGTCCGTGCCCGCGTCGGCATCGGCGTTCGTGCCCGCGTCGGCATCGGCGTTCGGGTCCGTGTCCGTGTCGGTGTTCGCCGGTGCGGCACCGGCGAGGAGTCCGATCGCGGTGTGGACCCGGTCCACCCGGCCGCGCAGTTCGGCGGCGCCGTCGGCGTCGAGCCCGGTGCAGGCGGGCGGCAAACCGACACAGATCCGCTCGGCGAGCCCGGCCGCGACCCCGGCCAGCGCGGCGGTGTCCGTGGAGCGCACGTCGCCGTAGCGCAGGGTGCGGGCCAGCGCGGGCAGCGCGTCGGCGAGATGGCCGACGTCGGAGTCGAGCGCGGCGCGGTCGGCGAGGGCCCGCATCACCACGGGGAGCGCGTCGGGCAGTTCGGCCAGCAGGCACTGCTCGGCGAGGGCCGTGACCTCGGCGAGCGCGGTCGCCGAGGCCGCCTGCGCCCCGGCCTTGGCGGTGGCCGCGGAGAGCACGGTGGTGCCCCAGGTCCCGGCCTCCGCGACCTGTACGTACAGCTCGGGCTCCCAGCGCAGCCGCCAGCTCTCCCGGAAGGTGCCGGTGCTCGCCCGCCCGGCGGCGGGCTCGCCCCAGCCGACGGCGAGGACACGCAGCCGGTGCAGCAGCCTGCTGCGGGCCGCGTCGTTGTCCTTGCGCAGGTCGAGCTCCAGCTCCCGTTCCTGCGCCTCCGGTTTGAGCCGGAGCGTGCGCTGCTGACGGGTGAGATCGCGTTGCAGGGGTACGGCAGGGGCGGTGTCCGGGACCTCGCCGAGGGCATCGCCGACGATCAGCCGGTCCTGGACGAGCGCGAGCGGCACATCGGAGCCCTCGCACATCACGGCACGGATCGCGTCCGTCGTCTCGCCCAGCCCGGCGAGCGGGCGGCCGCGCATGGCGGCCAGGGTCTCGGCGAGCCGGACGGCCTCGATGACGTGGGCGGACGACACGAACCGGTCCTCGTCGCGCATGAGTCCGGCGACCTTGGTCATCCAGCGCTCGACGGGGCGGTCCGGGGCGTCGAAGAGGTGCCCGTACCAGCCGGGCGAGTCGATGCCCGCGCCGTAACCGCTGTGCCGGGCGAGCCGCCGGTGCGACCAGGGCACCCACGTCAGCTCGGCCTTGACCTTGGGCAGTCCCTTGAGCAGGGCGCGGTCGGCGGTGAGGGTGGTCCTCGTCCCGAGCGCGGGCACGTGCCAGGCGCCGCAGACGACCGCGATGTCGTCGCCGAACTCCTTGCCGGCCTTGCGCAGTTGAATGCGCATGTGTGCCTCGCGGACGGCGTCCCGGGGATGACCGCCGTCCCCGTACGCCTCACGCAGGGCGGCCATCGCCTCGGCGAGGGCGGCGAACGGTGCCCGCGGGTCGACGGCCCCGCCGTCCCGGCCGCGGTGTTCGACGACGTCCTCCCACCAGCGCTCCGGGTCGTCGTGGCCCGCCGTCCGGGCGAGCACACCGATGGGGTCGACCGGGGCACGCGCGACCGAGTCCTGCGCCCCCTCCTCACCGTCCGCTCCTCCGTCCCTTTCCGCGCCCCTGCCGACGTCCCCTTGTTCCATGGCCAGGGAGTTGGCTGCGGGCAGGTCGATGAACCGGACCGGGACACCGTGTTCGAGGGCCCAGCGGATCGCGATCCACTCGGGCGAGAACGCGGCCAGCGGCCAGAACGCCGCCTGTCCGGGGTCGTCGACGGCATGGGCGAGCAGCGCGACCGGGGGCCGCATCCGCTCGTCGGCCGCCAGCGGCAGCAGCGCGTCGGCCTCCGGCGGCCCTTCCACGAGCACGGCCCGCGGGCGGGCGGCGTCCAGCGCGGCGCGGACGGCGCGGGCCGAGCCCGGGCCGTGGTGCCGCACCCCCAGCAGCAGTGGCCCCGCGGGGCGTTCGGGCCGGGTCATGCGGACACCTCGCGGCAGGCGCGGTAGAAGTCCTTCCACCCGTCCCGCTCCCGGACCACCGTCTCCAGATACTCCTGCCAGACCACGCGGTCGGCGGCGGGATCGCGGACGACCGCGCCGAGGATCCCCGCCGCCACGTCACCGGGGCGCAGCACTCCGTCGCCGAAGTGGGCAGCCAGGGCCAGGCCGTTGGTGACGACGGAGATCGCCTCGGCAGTCGACAGCGTCCCCGAGGGGGACTTGAGCCTGGTGCGGCCGTCGGTGGTGACTCCGTCGCGCAGTTCGCGGAAGACCGTGACGACGCGCCGGATCTCGGTGATGCCGTCCGGTGCGGCCGGGAGGTCGAGCGAGCGCCCGATCTGGTCGACGCGCCGGGACACGATGTCGACCTCGGCGTCGGGCGTGGCCGGCAGCGGGAGCACGACGGTGTTGAACCGGCGGCGCAGGGCGCTGGACAGCTCGTTCACCCCGCGGTCGCGGTCGTTGGCGGTGGCGATGACGTTGAATCCGCGGACCGCCTGGACCTCCTGTCCCAGCTCGGGAATGGGGAGCGTCTT
Source organism: Streptomyces sp. CLV115 (assembly GCF_038448545.1). NCBI lineage: Bacteria > Bacillati > Actinomycetota > Actinomycetes > Kitasatosporales > Streptomycetaceae > Streptomyces > Streptomyces sp. CLV115. Next base: position 2,127 of record NZ_JBCEWQ010000037.1, on the reverse strand, counting down.
CTCGGACAGGATCGTGATGAGCGAGTCCTGCACGTCGGCGGGGATGCGCGTGAGCTCCTCGATCCGCGCCGTCGTGCCGTCGGACATGGCGCGCATGAGCGGGCTGGGCACCAGCGCGTCGCGGCTGGGCCCGTGGGCGAGCAGCTGCGCGTAGTTCCAGCCGTAGCGGACCGCCTCTTCCGGGGTGCCCGCCGTGCCCTGGACGAGCAGTGTCGAGTCGCCGCTGACGGCGGCCGCGAGGTGTTCCGACACCCAGGTCTTGGCGGTACCCGGAACGCCGAGGAGCAGCAGGGCCCGGTCGGTGGCGAGGGTGGTCACGGCGACCTCGACGAGTCGGCGCGGGCCCACGTACTTCGGTGTGATCACGGTGCCGTCCGGCAGGGCGCCACCGAGCAGGTAGGTGGCGACGGCCCACGGCGAGAGCTTCCAACGGGCGGGGCGCGGGCGGTCGTCGGCCGCGGCGAGGGCCTTCAGCTCATGGGCGAAGGCGTCCTCGGCATGCGGTCGCAGGGCCTGCACGTCGACGGCGGCAGTGGTTTCGGAAACGGTCATGGATCCCCCTCCGGATCGGTCGACCCGATGTGGTTCCCACCGTGCACCACGCCACTGACAATCGGCCGCGGGGAGCGGGGGGCGAGCGGGGCCGGGGTGCGTGCGTGACGGCGAATCAGCAGGTCGGAGCGATTGTCAGTGGGGCGCTCTACCGTCGTTCCCATGCTGCTATCTCACGGGGGAGAACCCTTGCGCACCGCCGCTCCGGTGGCGCGCTGGACGGTGGAGCAGGTGCTGGCCCTCGCTCCCGACGACGCGTCGCGCAGGGCGGGGAGCAAGCTCGGTTCGGCCGGTCCGTGGTCGGGCGGCGGGTGCGACGGTTCGGGTGCGGTGTGGGGACAGTGCAAGGGAAGCGGGAGCAAGCCGTATGTGACGGTGGTCGACAGCACCGGACCCGCGTACAAGTGCAGTTGCCCGAGCCGGAAGTTCCCGTGCAAGCACGCGCTGGGGCTGCTGCTGGTCTGGGCGTCGGACGAATCGGCCCTGCCCGCGGGCGAGGTGCCCGACTGGGCAAGTGAGTGGCTGGAGGGCCGCCGCAGGCGTTCGGTGGAGCAGACGGAGAAGCATGCGGGGGCCGAAGGCGCCCCGTCCGCGGGCCCGGCCGACCCGGAGGCCGCCTGGCGGCGGGCCGAGCGTCGCGCCGAGCGGATCACCGGCGGAGCGCAGGAGTTGGAGGAGCGGCTGGCCGATCTGCTGCGCGGTGGGCTGGCGGCGGCCGATCAGCCGGGGTACGGGCTCTGGGAGGAGACGGCGGCCCGCATGGTCGACGCCCAGGCTCCCGGACTGGCGTCCCGGGTACGGGAGTTGGGTTCCATACCGTCGTCCGGTCCGGGCTGGCCGGCCCGGCTGCTGGAGGAGTGCGCGCTGCTGCATCTGCTGGACAGCGCATGGCTGGGGATCGACCGGCTGCCGGAGCCGCTGGCGACCACGGTCCGTACCAGGGTCGGGCTGACCGCCCCCGCCGAGGGCCCGCCGGTCCGTGACCGCTGGCTGGTCCTCGCCCGGTACGACACCCCGGACGGCAAGATCGTCGCGCGCCGCATCTGGCTGTACGGGAGGGAGACGGGCCGCACGGCACTGCTGCTCTCCTTCGGAGCGGCCGGACGTTCCCCCGGCCCGGCGCTGCCGGTCGGCGTCACGATCGACGCCGAGATCACGACCCATCCGGGTTCCGGCCGGCTGCGGGCGGAGCTGGGCGGGCAGTTCGGTGTGCCGTCGCCGACCGGTACGCCGCCACCGGGCGGCACGGCGGCGGAGGCGATCGGCGGCTACGGGGACGCCCTGCGGGAGGACCCCTGGCTGGACGCCTGGCCGGTGACCCTGCGCGACGTCATACCCGTGCCGTCCGGGGACGGCTGGCAGCTGGTGGACGCGGTGGGCGATGCGGCGCTGCCGGTCGCCCCGGCGGCTCTGTCCCGGCCCGGACTGTGGAAGCTCGTCGCGCTGTCCGGCGGCTCCCCGGTCACGGTCTTCGGCGAATGCGGCCACCGCGGCTTCGACCCGTTCGCGGCCTGGTCCACCGGGTCCGACGACGACTCCCGGGCCGGGGGCGACTCCCGGGCCGCGGGCGGGGGC
>NZ_JBCEWQ010000036.1:0-60727 GCF_038448545.1 Streptomyces sp. CLV115 | reverse complement strand
GAGGAGGTCACGGAACCCGGCTACCCGGCCTCGTACACCGCCGGCCTGCGCATCGAGACCACCGGGGACGGAGCCGTACTGACCGGCACGTGCCCGCGCTGCCACTGCACGACGGTCTACACCTGGACGCGTTCGGTCGTCCGGGCGGCGCCACGGGCGGGCCGGGCCGGGGGTGCCGGCCCGGGAGGCGTTCCGGTACCGGTGCTCTGCGTCTGCACGACCGAGCATCCGGGCAGGCCCGGCGACGAGGAGGGCTGCGGAGCGTACTGGAACATCCTGCTGGAGAGGGAGCGGCGATGACCTGGCGTGCCGTGCCGGGACCGGCCGGCACCCCGGCCGACCGGCTCGCGGCCCGCCACCACCGGGCCCTGCTGCGCCGCGAACTGCCCCGGGTCCGGGAGTCCGCGCTGGCCTGGCGCAACGGCCTCGCCGCGCTCCTGGCCGGGCTGGTCGGGTTCGGCCTGCTCCGGGGCCGCAGCGACATCGGCTCGCTCGCCGCTCCGTACGCCGTCGCCGTCGGCCTCGTACTGCTCCTCGCGCTCCTCTGCGGCGGTGCGGGGGGCCTGTCGCTGCTGCGTGCCGCCCACGGCCGGCCGGCGTCCGCGGGCGACGCCGGCACGTTCCGGTTCGACAGCGTCGCCGCGGACCACACCGAGGCCCTGCGCGCCGCCCAGGCCCTCGCACGGGGCGTGCCGCTCACCCTGTGCTGCGCCGCGCTGCTCGTCACGGCCGTGGGGATCACCTGGTACGGACCGTCCAAGGAGGGGCCCCGGGTCTCGGTCACCACCCCCGCCGGAACGGTCTGCGGGGAACCGCTGCGCACCCGAGGGGGAACGATGACGCTCAGGACCGACACGGGCCGGGTCACGGCGGACCTCACCCGGGCCACCGCGGTGCACCCGGTGACGTCCTGCGCCCCGCCGCCGGCGAACGGCTGACAGCGGGGCGCGGGACGGTCGCCGGCGGCACGCGCGTACGGGTGCCGCCCGCGTTCAGGTACGGGAGCGGGAACGGGGACGGATGTCCTCGTGCGTGTAGTAGATGTAGAACGTGGTGATGAACATGCCCAGGCCGACCGCGAGTCCGAGCGCCGAGGACCTCAGCACGCTCGAATCGGTCAGCCCGACCAGCAGACCGATCGCCGCCGCGGTCAGCGCGCCGTAGGCCGCCGCCCGCACCAGCGGCAGCATGCCGCGCTGGATCCGGCCCAGTACGAAGCACAGGGCGGCGAGCACCACCGCGGTGATCAGCCCGTACCAGAACTGCCGGTAGCCGCTCGCGCCGTTGTTGCGGAGGATGAACGAGGCGTAGAGACCGTACGCCGCACCCAGCGTGACGGGGATCGCCCAGGAGAGCGCGCTGTGACGGCGGGCGTGCGACCTCGACCGGGTCCGTCCGCCGGCCGGCATTGCCGCGTGTGTGGACATGCGGGGTTCTCCTTCCGTGACTCCGTTTCCTTCCAGGGCACACCCGGCCGCGCCGCCCGGCAACTCGGATGGCGTACGGCCCGGGGCGTGCCGCCCGCCCGCGGGATTCCCTGGGAGGGTGCGGACGTATCTCTCGGCGGGTCTCTCGGCGGTACTGGTGGTGCTGCTCGCCGTCCTGGTGCCGGTCGGCGCGCTGTCCGCCTGGGTGGATCTGGAGATCGACAACACGGACCGTTACGTCGAAGCGGTCGCCCCGCTCGCCTCCGACCCCGACGTACAGAGCACCGTCACCGACCTCATCACCGACGGTGCGATGAAGCAGATCGACGCCGGACCGCTCCAGGACACGGTGCGTGACTTCCTGCGCCGGGCGGTGCTCTCCTTCACCACCACCGACGCCTTCCAGGACGCCTGGAACGCCGCCAACCGCACCGCCCACGAGGCCGTGACCGCCGCTCTGGACGGCAACACCGGCGAGGCCGTGATCATCGATCTGGCGCCCGTGACCGAGCAGGTCAAACGGAATCTGGAGGAGAACGGGGTGCCGTTCGCCGACCGGATCCCGGTCCAGCACACCGACATCACGCTCATCTCCGCCGACCGCGCCGACCAGCTGCGCCAGACCTTCCGGCTGCTGCGCGCCGGTGGCGTCCGGCCGGCCGTGGCCACGCTCCTGGTCGCGGTCCTGGCCGTGGCGGTGGCCTGGCTGTACGGCGGCGGACCGGGACGCAGACGCTCCCGGCCCGCCGCCCTGTCCGCCACCGCCGTGACCGGGCTCGGCTTCGCGCTGGGGGCGCTGGTGCTGCGCGCGGTGCTCGCGTACGCCCGCGACCAGGTGCTGTCCGAGGTGCCGGACAGTGAGACGGCGGGGGCGGCGGCGGTGTACGACGCACTGACCGGCTCGCTGCGCACGACGGCGTGGACGGTGTTCGGGGTGGGGCTGGCAGTGGCCCTGTGCGCGGTGGCGGCGCGGTTGCAGACGGCCCGGGGAAAGCCGGGTCCGGGCGCGGAATGACCCGGCCCGCGAGGGGCGGGCGGCGGGGCCGCGCGCTCGACGTGCGGCGGCGGGCGGGCCGGGGAAGAGTGGTGCTGATGACTGCCGGATCGGGGGCGACTGAGAGGTCTTCCGCATGCGAGCCATAGCCGTCGGCGCGTTCCGGGCCGACCCCGCACTGGTGGAGATGCCCAAGCCCGAGCCGGAGGCCGGTGAGGTCCGGGTCAGGATCGAGTACGCCGCGCTCAACCCGTCCGACTGGCAGGCCGCGCAGGGCGCCCCGGACGACGGACCGGCACCCCGGGTGTTCCCGATGGTCGTCGGGGTGGACTTCGCGGGCCGGGTCGACATGATCGGCAGCGGCGACAACCGGTTCCGGGTCGGCGACCAGGTCTTCGGCCGGGTCGCCCGGCCGAACGCGGCCGGAGGCGGCACGTACTGCGACTACGTGTCCGTACCGCAGGACTCCGCCATCACCGTCGTGCCGCCCGGCCTGCCGCTGCGGGCCGCGGCCGCGCTGCCCTCCGCCGGGATGGCGGCCGCCCAGATCCTGGAGACCGCGGTGTTCCGCGGCCACGAGAGCCTGCTGGTCATCGGTGCGGCGGGCGGCGTCGGCAGCTATCTGACCCAGCTCGCCTCGGCCCGCGACATACGCGTGATCGCCGCCGTGCGCGGTGCCGAACACCGGCGGATGACGGAGCTGGGCGCCTTTGTCACCATCGACATCACCGACCGGCCGCTCGAAGCGGCGGTACGGGAGAGCTGCCCGGACGGCGTGGACGCGCTGGTCGACCTGGTCTCCACCACCCCGGGCTCCTTCGCCTCGCACGCCGCCCTGGTGCGCGGTGGCGGCATCGCCCTCACCACCCGGGGCGTCGCCGGCGGGGCCGCCCTGCCCGCGGGCGTGACCGGGATCGACTTCCGGCTCGAACCCACCCCGGTGCTGCTCGACGTCCTGGCCGCGGGCGCCGCCGAGGGCGTGCTGCGGGTGCCCGTCGACATCGAGCTCCCGCTGGAGAAGGCCCCGCAGGCCCTCGACCGGAACCGGACGGGCGGCGCACGCGGCAAGACCGTCATCGTGCTCTGAGCCGGCTCCCACCGCCCTACACCGACTGCCTTCCGACCGAATGCCTTCCGAAGGAGCAGAGACGTCATGGACGAACGGGAACGCGACATCATCGACGACATCGGCGGACTCATCTCCGAGGAACGGAGCCTGCGCGACCGCTCCACCCGGGAGCTGGGCCTCAGCGACGACGAGAAGTCACGGCTGCGTACCGTTGAGGTACGGCTCGACCAGTGCTGGGACCTGCTGCGGCAGCGCCGGGCACTGAGCGAGTTCGGCGAGGACCCGTCCGCGGCGAAGGTCCGCCCCGCCGACGAGGTCGAGGGCTACCGCGGCTGAACGCAGGACTCAGGGGGACGCGTTGACCGACACCGAGGCCGGCTCCGGACGGCGGCGGGCGACGCCGCCCCCCTGGCTGCTGAGCGGACTGCGCCCGCAGTCCGCCACGCCCATCGCCTGGGCGGCGGTGGCCCGCGCCTCCGTCTCCCTGGCCGTACCGCTCGCCGTCGGCTTCGCGCTGGACCGCCCGGCGTACGGCGCGCTCGTCTCCATGGGCGCGCTCTCCGGCGTCATCGGCGACACCGCCGACGCGTACCGGATGCGGATACTCAACATCGCCGTGCCGCAGCTCTTCGGCGCGCTCGGCATCATGCTCGGCACGCTGGTGTACGGCACCGGCTGGGGGGCCGTCGCCGCGCTGACACTGGTCGGCCTGGTCTCCGGGATGATGTCGACGATCGGCGCCGTCGCCTCGGTCTCCGGGCTGCTGCTCCTGCTCAACGCGGTGGTCGGCGCCGGGCTGCCGATGCCGAGTCCCTGGTGGGTGGCGCCGCTGCTGCTCACGGTCGGCGGCCTGTTCGTGCTCGCCCTGACCCTGCTGGCCTGGCCGCTGCGGCGGAAGCTGCCGGAGCGGGTCGCGGTCGCGGGCACCTACCTCGCGGTCGCCGACCTGCTCGCCGCCGCCGGCACCGACGCCTACGAGAAGCAGCGCCAGGCCGTCACCCAGTCCCTCAACACGTCGTACGACCTGATCCTGGCCCGCCGGGCCCGCTACCACGGCCGCAGCAACGCCATGGTGCGGCTGCTCGCCCAGCTCAACGTCGTCATCCCGCTCGTCGAGGCGGCCTCCGCCGTCCATGTCCGCCGGCGCCCGCTCCCGGACGAGATCCCGGCGGCGGTGCGCGAACTGGCCGCCGCCGTCGAGGAGAGCCGCACCGGCCGCCCCGAACTCACCCTGCCCGCACCGGACTCCCCCGCCACCCGGGCGGTGGACAGCGCACTGCGGCACGCGGCGGTCGTGGTGCACAAGGCCGACCCCGACCCGTACAACGTCGACGACCGGCTCGGCCGCCCCGCCGCGCTCGGGGTACGGATCCGGCGGGCCACCCGCGACGTACTGCTCTCCGGGGCCTCCTGGCGGTACGGGCTCCGGCTCGCCCTGTGCATCGGCCTGGCGCAGGCACTGACCTCGCTGATCCCGGTGCCGCGCTCGTACTGGGTGGCGCTGACCGTCACCTTCGTCCTCAAGCCGGACTTCGGCTCGGTGTTCTCGCGGGCCGTGCTGCGGTCGGTGGGCACGGCGGCCGGGCTCGTGATCGCCGCGCCGGTGCTCGCCGCGGTGCCGGTCGGCTGGTGGGACGTGCCGGTGATGGTGGTGCTCGCCGCCCTGATCCCGGCGCTCACCGCGAAGGGCTACGCGTTCCAGACCGCGGCCATCACCCCGGTCATCCTGCTCCTGTCCGACCTGCTGAACCACCAGGGCTTCCATCTGGTCTGGCCGCGCTTCCTGGACAGCCTGATCGGCTGCGCGATCGTGCTGGTGGCGGGCTACCTGCTGTGGCCGGAGAGCTGGCACGTACGGATCGGCCACCGGCTCGCGGACGCGGTGTCGGACACCGCCGACTACGTGGCGTGCGCCTTCGATCCCGGCGGCTCCGGCGACCGGGCGGAGCGGGTGCGGGCCCGGCGCCGGATCTACCGCGACCTGTCCGTCGTACGTTCCGAATTCCAGCGCGCCCTGACCGAACCGCCCCCGGTCGGCACCCGGGCCGCGGCCTGGTGGCCACTGGTCGTCGCGGTCGAACGCATCGTGGACGCGACGACGGCGGCCCGGGTCCGGGTCAACCACGGAGCTCCCGAGCCGCCGCCGGCCGAGGTCGCGGAGGTCCGGCGGCAGCTGCGGGAGCTGGCCGAGGGGATACGGGCCAGCGAGGTGCTGGTGGAGGTGCGCACCGAGCTTCCGGGCGACGAGGAGGGCGTACTGGCTCCGCTGCGCCAGGAGGTGGCGGCGGCCCGGGCGATCGCGTCGCCCCGGCCCTGACGCGTCACCCGGCGGCGCCGTCGCCCCGGCCCCGACACGTCACCCGGCGGAACCGTCGCCCCGCAGCCGCTCCATCTCACGCCGGTCCCGCTTGGTCGGGCGGCCCGCGCCCCGGTCCCGCACCGGCACCTGGATCGCCACCTCGCGCGGCGGCGGGGGCGGGCTGTTGTCGACGAAGCACTCCGCCGCCACCGGGGGGCCGACCCGCTTCTTGACGATCTTCGACACAACCACGATCCGGTCGCGTCCGGCGTGCCGGAGCCGTACCTCGTCGCCGACGCGCAGCGCCTGGGCGGGCTTGGCGCGCTCGCCGGCGACCTTCACATGACCCGCGCGGCAGGCGGCAGCGGCCTGCGAACGGGTCTTCGTCAGCCGGACCGACCAGATCCAGACGTCGACCCGAACGCTGCCCTCCGCCTGCGGCGCCTCACCGGAAACCATGTCTCCGACTCTAGGGCCTGTCGTGGGCGTCGTGCGGATCAGCCGAAGTCGCTGATCACTTCCGACATGTTGTAGCTGTACACCTCGCGCTTGCACGCCCCGCACTTGCTCGGCGCGTGCTCGCTCAGCGACCACAGCTGCGGGGCGAAGCCGTCACCGCGCCCGTGCGCGAGGTAGAGGTCCTCGGGCCCGAACGCCGACTCCAGCGTCTTCGCGTTGCCGACGAGCTGGGACGTTCCGTCGACCGTGCCCGGTGTGGCCTGGAGCAGCCGGCCGTTGTCGTAGCCGTTGCTGCGGTGGAAGTACCACTTGCCCTCGTACCGGGTGACGCCCTGGATCTTGTGCCACAGCGCCTCGTTGTTGAACTTGGCGCCGGTCGGCAGGCCGTACGCCAGGTCGGCGGAGGCGGTGGCGCCGGTGGCGCCCTCGACGGCGGCGGTCAGCGCGGTCATCGGGTACGTGCCGACGCGGCCGGGGCTCGTGCCGCCGTTGTTGGTGTTGCAGTACTCACCGAGGACCATGTGGTCGGTGTCGGTGCGGTCCAGCGAGATGTACGAGGCCTTCGGGCGGCCGGTGGCGTAGCACTGGTTGCCGCTGGTGGTCCCGCCGTTCTTCGCCGTGGTGAACTTCAGCGTGGCGACCTGCGGCATGACATAGCGGTAGCCGTAGCCGTACCAGACGTTGCTCTGCCGGCCGATCCGCTTCTTGTCCGTGACATTGCTGACCAGCCCGTCCGGCGTCGGGTCGTCGACGTCGGCCTTGTTGTCCGGGCTGAGGTCCATGATCTTGCGCAGGTCGAAGACCCGCATGCCGTTGGCGGTGTCGGCGACGTACAGGTAATTGCCGTACCAGACCATGCCACCCGCGTGGATGCCGTTCTGCGCGGCGCAGGAGGACGTCACCTCGGTGGTGCACTTGCCCTCGCTCGCGTGCAGCGCGTCGAAGGAGATGTGGTCCTTGGAGTTCAGGTACGGCCAGACCAGCAGCACATGGCGGTACATCCGGGTCGCCTGGTTGAAGAAGCTGACCCGGATGCCCTTCTCGTTGCAGGCGTCCGACGCGGAGTCCTGGAGGCAGTTGTCGCGGTCCTTGGCGTAGTTGCTGCGGCCCGGGTTCTCCGCGTCGTAGCCGGCCACCGCGATCGGCTCGGCGTTGGACGTGCCCCAGTCCTCGTCCTCCTGCGCGTCCGAGACGCCGGTGATGGCCTGCGGCACCCACTCCGACGAGGTGGCGTCGTCGCTCTTCCAGCAGACGCGGTGGTTGACCGCAAGATCGGAACCATAGATTCCGGCGGTGCCGCAGGCGCCCTCCCACCCGGCGGGCCGATTGGCCTGTTCCATCAGCTCGGTGAGGCCCTGCTTGGGCAGCGCGGCATCCAGCTTCGTGACGAGACCGGAGATGTCGGTGCTCTTCGCCAGCTTGAAGTCGGCGGCCCGGCCGGGGACGGGAGCGGCGAGGGCGGCGGCACCCGGGACGGCCGGGGTGACCGAGGCCGCCGCGGCTCCGGTTCCGGCGAAGTCGTCCTGCTCACCCTCGGATTCGCTGTCGAACCCGTCGTCCGGCATCCCCTCATTGCCCGGTACGGGTTCGTCGGCGGCCCGCACCGAGGACGGCGCGGCGGACATCGGCACGGCGGCGGCACCGGCCGCCGGGACGAGGCCGGAAAGCATCGCACCCGCCGCGACGGCGCAGGCGGCAAAGCGTGTTCTACGGGTTTGTTTCCCCATGCGGAAGCCCTTCTTGGCAACACGGCCGGACAACGGACAACGGTGTGCCTGACTTAGCGTCAAGCACACCGTCCGTTCACGTTAACAAGGCAACTCGGGATCGGGTGCGCACATTTGAACGACGTACATCAGCCCCGCACGGCTTGCCCACAGGACTCGTTCGGGGATCGGTTGCGGATCGGTTTCCACACGGGCGGGCCGCACCACCGAAGGGCCGGATCCGGCCGCTAACCTTACGTATCCGCCCTGGCCAGGGATCAATTCCCGCAGGTCGGACATTTCTCGCACCCAACTCACGCGAAAGGCCTCGCCCATGGGCATTCGGAGCTTGCTGCGCAAGGTGTTCGGCCGTGACCGCGCGGAGCAGGACGCGCCGACGGCCACGGTCCCGCCCCAGACCGAGCGCACCGCGCCCGCGGAGTCGGAGCCGGCCACGACGGCGACCGCGACCGCCACGGCGGACGAGCCGGCCGAGAAGCCGGCCCCGGTGCTCGAAACCGCCCCGGCCTCAAAGGCCTCGGTCCCGGCACCCGCCTCTCCCCGGTCCGCCGGCGACACCAGCGGCCTGGCCTCGGACCTGGTGGCCGCCGCCTTCGACAAGGCGTCCGTCCCCACGGTCCCGGCACAGGGATCGGCACCGAAGCCGGAGTCGACGGAGCCTGAGGTCACAGAGCCGGACGTCACGAAGCCGGAGGCCACGAAGCCGGAGGTCACGGAGCCGGAGCCGGTGAAGCCGGAGGCCTCCGAGGTCGCCGAGACCACTGAGACCGTCGAGACGGCAGAGGTCGCCGAGACCACTGAGGCAGTCAAGACGGCAGAGGTCGCCGAGACCGTCGAGGCCGTGGAGGCCCCCGCCGAGACCGAGCCGACCGTTGCCGAGCCCGAGCCCGTGACCGCCGAGGCCGAGCCCACACCGGAGCCCGAGCCCGTGACCGCCGAGGCCGAGCCCACGCCGGAGCCGGTCGAGGCCGAGCCCGAGGTCGAGACCAAGGCGGCCGTCGAGCCCGAGGCCGAGCCCGAGGTCGAGACCAAGACGGCCGTCGAGCCCGAGGCCGAGACCCCCGCCCCCGAGCCGGAGGCACAGCCGGAAGCACAGCCGGAGCCCGCCCCGGCAGCCGCAGCCACCGCGGCCACCACCCCCGCGGCCACGACCGCCGCCGCCAAGCCCGCCCTCACCCTCGCCAAGGTCAAGTCGCGGGCTCCCGGTCTCGTCGACTCGTACAAGGCGGCCCAGGCCGGGCTGAAGGCGCACGGGCTGACCGGGCTGCGCGCCACCGTCTACCTGGTCCTCGACCGCTCCGGCTCCATGCGGCCGTTCTACAAGGACGGCAGCGCCCAGCACCTGGGCGACCGCACGGTGGCGCTCGCCGCGCACCTGGACGAGAACGCGACCGTCCCCGTGGTCTTCTTCTCGACGGACATCGACGGCACCGGCACCGTCGGCCTCGCCGACCACGAGGGCCGGATCGACGAGCTGAACGCGGGCCTCGGCCGCCTCGGCCGCACGAACTACCAGCGCGCCGTCGAAGAGGTCGTCGCGCACTACGAGAAGTCCGGCGCGACCGGCCCCGCCCTGGTGGTCTTCCAGACGGACGGCCCGCCGGACGCCAAGCAGGCGGCCAAGCAGGCACTGGCCGACGCGGCCCGGCTGCCACTGTTCTTCCAGTTCGTCGCGTTCGGCGACGAGGACGCCAAGGGCTTCGACTTCCTGCGCAAGCTGGACGCCCCGAACGCCGGGTTCTTCCACGCGGGCCCCGCGCCCCGGGAGGTCGCGGACGCGACGTTCTACCGCGAGGTCCTCGCCGCGCTCCCCGCCTGGGTCGCCGCCCGCGAGACAGTGACCGCCGACTGATCGACCGGCAGCCGTACGGTCACGGCGAGCCCGCCCTCGGGGCCCGGCACCGCCGTGACCGTACCGCCGTGCGCCACCGCGATGGAGCGCACGATCGACAGGCCGAGGCCCGACCCGCGCCCCATCCGGTCCCGGCCCTCGCCCCGCCGGAACGGCTCGAACAGCCCGGGGATGTCCGCCGCGTCCACCACCGGCCCGGTGTTGCGGACCTTCAGCAGCGCCGCGCCGCGGACCGTCGCCAGTGACACGTCCACCGTCCCGCCCGGCACGTTGTACGTGACGGCGTTGGCCAGCAGATTCGCCACCAGCTGCGCCAGCAGCAGCCGGTTCCCGCGCACCGTGCAGAGCCCGGTGGCGGCCTCCACGCCCGGGTGCCGGGCCGTCTCCTCCGCCACCACCCGCGCGAGATCCACCGCCTCCCGCTCGCCCTCGGCGAGGCCGCGCTCGCTGCGCGCCAGCACCAGCAGCCCCTCGATGAGCCGCTCGCTGCGCCGGTTGTTGTCCAGGAGCGTCTGCCGGGTCCGTACGAGATCCTCCGGCGTCGGGTCGTCCAGGCCGATCTGGATCGCGGCCCGCTGGGTGGCGAGCGGGGTCCGCAGCTCGTGGGAGGCGTTGGCGATGAACCGCCGCTGGCTGTCGAACGCCTTCTCCAGCCGGGCCAGCAGCGCGTCGAGCGTGTCGCCCAGCTCCTTCAGCTCGTCGTCGGGTCCGCTGGACGCGATCCGCTCGTGCAGATTGTGCTCGGAGAGCCGGCGGGCCTTCGCGGTCATGGCGTGCACCGGCCGCAGCACCCGCCCCGCGGTCCACCAGCCGACGCCGACCGCGCAGGCCGTCATCACGAGCAGCGCGGCCGCCGACCACATGAGCAGCTGGTGGCCGGCCGCGTCGCTGACGTGGTCGGTGAGGTCGTAGACGGTGGGCGGCCCGAGATTCCGCCGGGTGATCAGCGGACCGTTCACCGCGTAGCCGGGCTGGACGACCGCGGCGGTACGGGCGATGTCGCGCGCCTGGGAGTCCGTACCGGCGCGGGAGGCGAGGTTGACGGTGGCGAGCAGCGCCGTGCCGAGGATCAGGAACACCCCGCCGTACACGAGCGCGATCCTGGCCCGGATCCTGGAGTGCGGCACGCCGGACGGCGGCCTCACAGGGCGTACCCCACTCCCTGCACCGTACGGATCAGGGCCGGCTCCCCGAGCTTCCCGCGCAGCTTGCTCATGCAGACGCGCACGGCGCCGGTGAACGGATCGGCGTTGGCGTCCCAGGCCCGCTCCAGCAGCTCCTCCGCGCTGACGGTCCCGCCGTCCGCCTCCAGCAGCAGCTGGAGCACCGAGAACTCCTTCGGCGAGAGGTCCAGCTCCCGCCCCTCGCGCGAGGCCGTGCGCCGTACGGTGTCGAGCCGGATGCCGTGCCGTTCCAGTTGCGGCGGGACCGGGCGGGCGCTGCGGCGGCGCAGCGCCCGGACCCGGGACACCAGCTCCGGGAACTCGAACGGCTTGCCCAGGTAGTCGTCGGCGCCGAGGTCGAGCCCGGCGACCCGGTCCTCCATGGATCCGGCGGCGGTGAGCATCAGGATCCTGGTCCGGGAGCCGGAGGCGACGAGCCCGCGCGCCACGTCGTCGCCGTGCACCCGCGGCAGGTCGCGGTCCAGGACGACGACGTCGTAGTCGTGCAGCCCCAGGTAGGCGAGGGCGGCGTCACCGCTGTACACCGTGTCGACGGCGAACCCGGCCCGCCGCAGTCCGGTGGCGACCAGCTCCGCCAGGATCTCCTCGTCCTCGGCGACCAGTACCCGCATCGTGATGTCCCCTGCCTCGTACACGCGTGTCCACTCCCTCCCAGGATGCGTCTTTGCTACGGGAAGGGATGTTTCGCAAAGGTCTCCACGTGCGTGGCCGGGTTTATCGGTGTGAGTTGATCTTCCCCGGGCCGTTAGGATTTCGACCATGGCGGCCACTGGATCCGAGAAGCAAGGGGGCGACGGCGTGAAGAGTTTCTACGTATCGACCCCCATCTACTACGTCAACGACGCTCCTCACCTGGGCCACGCCTACACGACCGTCGCAGGCGACGTGCTCACCCGCTGGCACCGCCAGCGCGGCGAGAAGGTGTGGTACCTCACCGGCACGGACGAGCACGGTCAGAAGATCATGCGCACTGCCGAGGCGAACGACGTCACCCCGCAGGAGTGGTGCGACAAGCTCGTGGAGGAGGCGTGGAAGCCCCTCTGGGAGCACCTGAACATCGCGAACGACGACTTCATCCGTACGACGGAGAAGCGCCACACCGACCGGGTGCAGGAGTTCGTCCAGGACCTGTACGACAAGGGTGAGATCTACAAGGGCGGCTACGAGGGCCCGTACTGCGTGGGCTGCGAGGAGTACAAGCTCCCCGGCGACCTCATCGAGGACGAGGCCGGCGTCAAGCTGTGCCCGATCCACAAGAAGCCGGTGGAGATCCTCAAGGAGGAGAACTACTTCTTCAAGCTGAGCGCCTACGGCCCGAAGCTGATGGAGTTCTACGCGAACAACCCGGGCTTCATCCAGCCCGAGTCCGCCCGCAACGAGGTCGTGAACTTCGTCAAGCAGGGCCTCCAGGACCTCTCGATCTCCCGTTCGACGTTCGACTGGGGCGTCCCGGTGCCGTGGGACGAGAAGCACGTCATCTACGTGTGGGTCGACGCCCTGCTGAACTACGCCACGGCGGTCGGCTACGGCGCCAACCAGGAGAAGTTCGACGGCACGTTCCCCGCGAACGTGCATCTGGTCGGCAAGGACATCCTGCGCTTCCACGCGGTGATCTGGCCCGCGATGCTGATGGCGCAGGGCCTGCCGCTGCCCGGAAAGGTCGCGGCCAACGGCTGGCTGATGGTCGGCGGCGAGAAGATGTCGAAGTCGAACCTGACGGGCATCAAGCCGCAGGACCTGACCTCGCACTTCGGCGTGGACGCGTACCGCTGGTACTTCCTGCGGGCGATCGCGTTCGGCAGCGACGGCTCGTTCTCCTGGGAGGACTTCTCCGCCCGCTACACCTCCGAGCTCGCCAACGACTACGGCAACCTCGCCTCGCGCGTCGCCGCCATGGTCGGCAAGTACTTCGGCGGGGCGCTCCCGGAGGCCACCGCATCGGGTGACGCCGAGAAGGCGGTCCAGGAGGGTCTGGCCAAGGCCGTCGCGACGGCCGACGAGAAGATCGGCGAGGAGCTGGACTTCCAGGCCGGCATCCTGGCGATCTTCGACTTCGTGAAGCAGGTCAACGGCTACATCACGGAGCAGGAGCCCTGGAAGGTCGCCAAGGACACCTCTCCCGAGGGTCAGGCCCGTCTCGCGACGATCCTCTACACGGCCGCCGAGTCGCTGCGCGGCGTCGCGGTCCTGCTGAACGCCGTGATGCCGGAGACCTCGCAGAAGCTGTGGGAGTCGCTGGGCGCCGAGGCGTCCCTGGGCGCACTGGCCGAGCAGCGCGTGCAGGACGCGGGCAGCTGGGGCCGGCTCCCGGCGGGCACGACGGTGACGAAGGGCGCGGTGCTCTTCCCGCGTCTGGAGGAGAAGCCCGCGTAACGCGGCGTGCGTACGGCGAAGGGCGGGACCGCGTTGCCGGTCCCGCCCTTCGCCGTACCGCTGCTCCCGTGGTCAGCGGACCCAGTTCTTCAGCGGCTCGGTGTCCAGTTCGATGCCCACCGGGTCGGGCAGCTCGACGGTCTTGCCGTACGGCACCGTCACCACCTGCTCGTACCGCACCCCGTCGGGCTGCGAATGCACCTTGACCTCGCAGGTGTCACGGTCGATGAGCAGATAGACGGGGATCCCGGTCTCGGCGTAGGCGCGCGGCTTCTCGACCCGGTCCCGGCGGTCGGTGTCCTCGTCGTACGAGGTGACCTCGACGACCATCAGGACACCGTCGGGGCTGGCCCATTCGCCCTGGCCGACGAAGGCGCCGCTGCGAGCGAGCGCCCCATCAGGCCGGGCGTTCCCCCTGCGGTACGTCTCGATGCGCAGTCCCTGTTCGGCGTAGAGCCAGCGGCCGGGATCAGCCTGCATGCACTGCCGGGTGAGCCACTCGATGATTCGCCCGTGATCCCCGTCCGGCACAGCCTTGACCCCCATTTTCCCGTTCACGAATTCCAGACGCAGTGCTTCCTCGGCGCGTATGGCGTGACGGGCAAGGTCCTCGAAGACCTCCTGTGTCAGCACACCCTCGTCAGTCACGGTCATCACTGCCTCCTGGTACGGAAACGGGCTTCCTCCAGCGTACGGGCCCGTCTCTTGGCCCGTATCCGGTTCACTGCTCCAGCGCCTCCGCGTCGCCCATCACGACGACCGGCTTCTTCGCCGGGTCGAGGGTGCTCAGGAGTTCCCGCATCCGGTCCAGGGGGATCGAGACGCAGCCCTGGGTCGGGCCGCCGTGGTCGACGTGGATCCAGATGCCGCCGCCGCGCTCCTGGCCGAGGGGGCGTTCCTGGTCCAGTGGCGTGACGCCGGGGGTCCGGTTGTAGTCGACGGCGACGACGTAGTCGAAGGACCCTTCGAGCTGCTCCCCGTCGAAGCCCTCGCCGCTCACCACGAACGCCGGGTTCCGGTCGTAGGGGAACGCCGTTTCGGGAGGATCGAACAGGCCGCCCGCGTAGGTCAGCCCGTAGACCCCGACCGGGGAGCGGAGATCGCCCTCCCAGTGCTCGTCGGTCCAGCCGTTCAGCGCGTTGTGGGCCGGCCAGCGCGTGGTGACGGGCAGCCAGCCCAGGGCCGGGTTGTCCCGGGCGTAGAGGACCGCGGTGGACAGGCTGGAGTTGTAGGAGTCGCCGGTGACGACGAAGACCTGTTTGGCGGACGCCGGGATCGCGGCCCGGGTCTTCGGCCCCAGCGCGGGGATCTCGCGCGGCCGGACGACCGGCGCGTACGGCCCGGGGGCGGCCCGCCTCCGTACCCCGTCGGCCTGCGGCCCCGCTTCACCGGCGGGGACCTTGGCGGACGCCCGGGCGGCCGGGTTCCCGGTCGCGGTGTCGGAGGTGGTGTCGCCGCACGCGGTGAGCAGCAGCAGCGTGGCGGCACAGGCGCCGGCACGGACGGCGTACGGGGGACGCCGGACGGCCGACGGACGGAACACGGACACGGGAGACTCCTCAGCAGTCGTGGGGGGCGACGGCACACCGGCGAGCTCCCCGTCACGCCTCTTACCGCCGAGCCCAGTTAACGCCGCGTCGGGCGGGCGCGAATCCCTACGGGGGCCATACGGCTGTATCGCCCGCCGGACATGCGCGCCGGTGCGCGCGGAACCGTCCGGTGCGTGTAGCTTCCGGGCCTTGCCTTCCGTGACACTGCCGAAGGGCTGATCGCCGGTCAGGTCCGGGAGCCGGTCACGGCGGCGACGGCCATGGAACCGGCCACGAGCACGGTGATGCCGCCGGTGATCAGGGACACGCGGTCCACGCCGTATCCCGGGGTCGTCGCGGCACAGACGTTGAGCGAGGCGTGGACACAGACCGCGGACAGCACACCGGGCCCGTTGCCCGGACGGAGCAGGACCATGACGACCCGTACGGCGACGGTGGTGGCGAACCAGCCGGCGATCCAGGCCGCGCCGTGATGCGCCTGGACCAGCGGAATCAGATGCCAGGCCCCCCAGAACACCCCCAGCAGGACACCGGTGTTGACCGCTCCCCAGCGCCGGACCATCGGGGCCGTGGCGTATCCGGTCCAGCCCAGCTCCTCCGCCGCGGCGGCGATCAGGAACACCACGGCGAGCACCGGAACCGTGGCGAGCGGCAGGGTCGGGCCGCCGGCATCGGCCCCCGGCCGCCCGGCGAGCAGCCACGCGGTCACCGCGATGGCGGGCATGAGGGCCACCGCGACCGCGTACCGGCCCCTGCGCGGGACACCGGAGCGGCCGGCCACCGGTTTCAGCAGCCGGACGACCCCGGCCCGGCCCTCCCGACGATGGATCAGGGCCCAGGCCACGACACCCGGGCAGACGAACATCAGCGCGCTGACCGGAAGGCCGACGGGCGCCCGGCCGGTGCTGTCGAACCAGGTCGCGAGCGCCCAGAACGGGACGGACGCCACGGTCACCAGGACGAAGAACACCAGCAGCGGCCGCTCACCCGACCATCGCTCCGACGCGGTGTCCGGTGCCGTGCCCGGTGCCGTGCCCGGTGCCGTGCCCGATGCCGTGCCCGGTGCGGTGTCCGACGCCGTGCCCGGTGCAGTGTCCGGTGCGTGTCCCATGGCTCGCTGCCCCCGTCGTCTCGTGCGGAACCGTCGACGCGACCACGACCCTGCCACGCCCGGACCGCCGAATCCTCAGGGATGACCCGGAGCCGGCCCCGGTGTCGGGGGGCGACGCTCACCCGTTGAGGAACTCCGCACACCGGTACGGGCCCAGCACCTCGCCGTCGGAGGGTCGCAGGGTGACCTCGACGTCGTCGGTCCTGACCTTCGGTTCGAGTACGGACTGGGCGCGCGCCAGCGTGCACACCAGCTGGCCCGTGCCCTGGTCGCGCCCCGACCCCGGGTACGAGCCGTCCATGCGCACCGTGACCCGGGTGCCCTCGCCGGTCGCCTCGTAGCCGCCGAGCTGCGGGACGAGAGAGGTGAGCCCGCCACGCTCCTCGACCGGCGGCGGTTCCTCGGCGAGCAGCTTCAGCACCGAGACGAGGTCGCGGATCTCCCTGTCGAGCAGCGGCACCGCGCGCAGCCCGGCGGCGGACGCGTAGTACAGCCGCATGCCGCGCGTCGGCCCGGACGCGGGCTCGCCCGCCTCTATGACCCCGGTCGGCTGGACGCCGCACGCCACGAGGGCGCCCCCGAGCGCGGCGGCCACGATCCCCTGCCGGATCCTCACTCCGTGTCCTTCCCCATGGGTCGTAGCGGCAGCCGCAGCGTGAACACCGCGCCGCCCCGCGGCCCGTCGGCCGCCTCGATCGTGCCGCCGTGCAGCCGGGCGTTCTCCAGCGCGATCGCCGTGCCGAGGCCGCTGCCCTGTCCGGTGTCGTCGGCCGCGCCGCGGGTGCGGGCCGCGTCCGCCTTGTAGAACCGGTCGAAGACCCGCTCCCTGGTCCCCGGCGGCAGCCCGGGGCCGTGGTCGGCGACCTCCAGCGTCACCCACTCCCCGTCCGCCCCGGGGGCCGTCGCGAGCGTCACGGTGACCGGCGGGGCGCCGTGCCGCAGCGCGTTGCCCACCAGGTTCGCGACGATCACGTCGATCCTGCGCCGGTCGACCACCGCCCGCAGCCCCTCGGGCAGCTCGGTCCGCACCCGGTCCGTCCAGCCGCGCAGCGCCAGCGACGCCCGCACGGTGTCGGCGAGATCCGACTCGGCCGCGTTCAGCCGTACCGCCTTCGCGTCGAACCGGGAGATCTCCATCAGGTCCTCGACCAGCCGGGACAGCCGGGCCGTCTCCGCGCCGACGGTACGGGCCGCCCGTGCCGCGTCCGGCGGCAGCTGGTCGGCGTCCTCCTCCAGGACGGTCGCCACCATCGTCATCGCCGCGAGGGGGGTGCGCAGCTCGTGGGACACGTCCGCCACGAAGCGGCGCGCCTTCGCCTCCTGCTCGCGCAGCTCCGTGTCGGAGACCTGGAGCGCGTCGGCGGTCTCGTTGAACGTCCGGGCCAGATCGGCGAGTTCGTCGTGCCCGGAGACGGCGACCCGGCTGCCGAGGTCCCCGGCCGCCAGCTCACGGGTGGCCCGGCCCAGCTTCCGTACCGGACGCAGGACCGTCCCCGCGGCCAGCAGCGCCAGGACCGCGGCCAGCAGCACCACCGGCACCATGCCCGTCCGTACGGAGTCCAGCAGGGCGGCGGTGTCGTCGCGTTCGGCCCGCAGATCGGTGATCGCGAAGACCTCCAGGCCGGAGGTGCGGTGGTCCCCGTCGGCGAACGTGACGGGCGTACCGACGACCAGATAGGGGTCGTCGCGCCACCGCACCCGCTGGAACCGGGCTCCGCCGCCGGTCATCACGGCGGCCCGCAGCTCGGTGGTGATCCGGGTTCTGGTGTCGGCGAGCGAGTCGGAGACGGCGGAGAGGTCCTGGTAGCGGGCGACGACGATGTTCCCGCCGAGCCCCTCCGACACCCGGGCCGCGAACCGGGACAGCGACTGCTGGTCGGGCGGTATGTCGAAGTCGGCGGCGACCGCGGTGACCCGCTCCCGGAGGTCGTTCACGGCGGTGTTCTGGGTGCGCTGGAGAACGGCGGTGCGGGCGTCCCGGTAGGCGAGGGCGGTCGCGGTCACCGCGCTGATGAGCGCGACGACGACGAAGGTGACGACGAGCCGGAGGCGCAGCCCGCCGACGAGCCGCCGGGAGCGCCGTTCCGGGGCGGCGCCGCGCCCGCCTCCGCCGCCGTCCGTACGGCTCGCGGCGGCCTTCTCGGTACGTTTCACAGCGGTCTCGGTACGTTTCACAGTGGTCCGAAGCGGTAGCCGAAGCCCCGCACCGTCTGGACGTACCTCGGCCTGGCCGGTACGTCCTCCAGCTTGGCCCGCAGGCGTCCGACCGCCGCGTCCACCAGCCGGGAGTCGCCCAGGAAGGTGTGGTCCCAGACGGATTCCAGGAGCTGCTCGCGGCTCAGGACCCGGCCCGGGGAGGCCGACAGCTCCAGCAGCAGCCGCAGTTCGGTGGGCGGCAGCGGGACCGGGGTGCCGTGCTTGGTGACGGTCAGTCCGCCGCGGTCGATCACCAGCCCGGCGAGGTCGTCGGCTCCGCCGCGCACCGGCCCGGACGGTTCCGCCCGCCGCAGCGCGGCCCGGATGCGGGCCTCCAGGACGGGGGCGGTGACCGGCTTGACGACGTAGTCGTCGGCGCCCGCCTCCAGACCGGTCACGATGTCCGAGTCGTCGCCGCGTGCGGTCAGCATGATGACGGGCAGGGTCGCCGAGCGGGCGCGGATGCGGCGGCACACCTCGAAGCCGTCCATGCCGGGCAGCATCAGGTCCAGGACGGCCAGTTCCACCCGCGCGCCCCGCTCCCCGGCCAGCAGGGCGAGGGCCTGCTCGCCGGTGGCGGCGGTCTCCACGCCGTACCCGTGCCGGCGCAGCACGAGCTCCATCCCGTCCCGTACGGACGCGTCGTCCTCGATCAGCAACACATGCGGCATGGAGCCGATTATGTGCATGCCCGGACCGCCCGCGTCTGCCCCGGACAGGGCCGGAAGCGCAGGCCGGGGGCATTGTTACGTTCCCATCATGTGGCCATGGAGCGGCCATCATCCGGGGCGGCCAGTGTGCGGCGCATGACCTTTCCCAGGACGAACCCCCGCGGCCCCCGCACCACCGCCCGGCTGCGCGTTGCCGCCCTCGTGGCCCTGCCCGTGCTCGCCCTCGCCGTCGGCTGCGGCGGGGACGACAGTGCCGTCGGCACCAGGAGCGACGCGGTCGCCGACGTGCCGAGGACGCCGACGGCCGGCACCACGAAGGACGCGGGCGGGCCGAGCGCCCCGCCCGCCGGCAAGAGCGCCTTCTACGACGCCCAGCTGAAGTACGTCCAGTGCATGCGCGTCAAGGGCGGCTACAAGGACTTCCCCGACCCCAGGCTCAGCGGCTACCTCGACTGGGACAAGGTCAACGAGATCGGCTCGCAGCCCGGCCGCAACGAGGGCATCAAGGGCGGCAGGAACGGTGCCTGTGTGACCGAGCTGCGGGCCGCCATGGACGCCGAGCCCGAGCGCGACCAGCAGAAGTCCTACGAGTCGATGCTCGCGCACGCCAAGTGCATGCGGGACAACGGCGTCTCCCGGTTCACCAACCCGACCATGAGCGGCGGCAACGCCCAGCCGGGCGGCGACCCGAACCCGGCGTCCCCGTCCATCGACACCGACTCACCCGCGTACAAGAAGGCCCGCAAGGCATGCGAGTCGAAGCTGCTCTACGGTCTGGACGGCATGCAGTGAAGCGCCGCGCCACCCTCCTCGCGCTCGGCGCGCTGACCCTCGCCGCCGCCGTCACCGGGGGCGTCCTGTTCCTCGGCGACGGCGACGACGCGGATGCCTCCGGGCGGGCCGGCGACCTGCCGCCCGCCACCGCGACCGTCGTACGCACCGACCTCGTACGGTCCACGACGGTCGACGGCAGGCTCGACTTCTCGCAGCGCCGCACCGTCAGGTCCGCCGTCGAGGGCACCGTCACGGTGGCCGCCCCCGAGGGCCGGACGGTGGCCATGGGGCAGGCGCTGTACGAGCTGAACGACAAGCCCGTCACCCTGCTCTACGGGCCGGTCCCGATGTTCCGTGAGATGAAGGCGGGCGACCGGGGCAGTGACGTGCTCCAGCTGGAACGCAATCTGCGCGACCTGGGGTACGGCTCGCAGCTGTACGTCGACACGCGGTACGACAAGGACACCGAGGCCGCCGTGAAGCAGTGGCAGAAGTCGCTGAACCGCGAGACCACCGGCCGGGTCGGCCGGGGTGACGTCGTCTTCCAGCCCGACCGGGTCAAGGTGGTCTCCGCCGACGCGGCGCTCGCCGACCAGGTCGGCCCGGACGAGCCGGTCCTGACGATCGCCTCCACCCGGCCCGTCGTACGGGCGGAGCTGGAGCAGAGCGACGGCGCGCTCACCTCGAAGGGCACCGGGGTCGAGGTCACCCTGCCGAGCGGGAAGGCCGTGGCGGGCAAGGTCGCCGGCACGGTGCGCCCCGAGTCGGCCGCCTCCGGGGCCGACGCGGGCGCCGAGGACGGCATCGTCGTCGAGGTCGTCCTGGACGGCGGGGCGAGCGCCGCGGCCGGCGAGGACACCGGGAAGCCGGTGAGCGTGAAGTTCGTCAGCGAGGCGCGCAAGGGGGTCCTCGCGGTGCCCGTCGAGGCGGTCGTCGCGCTGCGCGGCGAGAACGGCGGCTACGGCCTCCAGGTCGTCCGGGGGACCACCTCGCGGATGATCCGGGTGGAGACCGGCATGACCGCCGACGGGCAGATCGAGGTCAGCGGCCCCGAGGTGCGCGAGGGCCTGAAGGTCGGAGCGGCCGCGTCATGACACCGGCCACGGTGATCGAACTGCGGAACGCCACCAAGTCGTACCCCGGTGGCGTCCACGCCCTGCGCGGAGTGAACCTCACCGTCCAGGAGGGCGAACTGCTCGCCGTCGTCGGCCCGTCCGGCTCCGGCAAGTCCACGATGCTCAACATCATGGGCACCCTCGACAAGCCCACCACGGGCACCGTCGAGGTGGCCGGGTACGACGTGTCCGGGCTCTCCGACTCCCGGCTCTCCGCACTGCGCGCCCGCCACATCGGCTTCGTCTTCCAGCACTTCCACCTGGCGGCGGGACGCGACGCGGTGGACAACGTCGCCGACGGACTGCTGTACGCGGGCGTGCCGCTGAAGGAGCGGCGCAGACGTGCCCGGGAGGCGCTGGCCGGGGTCGGGCTGGACCACCGCCGCTCGCACACGCCGAACGAGCTGTCCGGCGGTGAGAAGCAGCGGGTGGCCATCGCCCGCGCCCTGGTGGGCACTCCCCGGCTGCTGCTGGCGGACGAGCCGACCGGGGCGCTGGACACCGCGTCCGGCGAGCTCGTCATGGAGCTGCTGCACGAGCTGAACGCGTCCGGCACCACCGTCTGCGTGATCACCCACGACAACGAGATCGCGGACTCGCTGCCGCGCCGGGTCCGCTTCCGGGACGGCGAGATCGTCTCGGACACGCGCTCCGGGGTGCCCTCAAACCCGCGTACGGAAGGGGCCGGTTCATGAAGAACGACCTCAGACCCGCCCGGCTCTCCCCCACCGACGTCCTCCGCGTCGGCGCGGTCGGCCTGCGCGCCCGTCGCGCGCGCGTGGTGCTCTCGGCGCTCGGCATCGCCATCGGCATCGCGACCATGGTCGCGGTCGTCGGCCTGTCCGAGTCGAGCCGCGCGGATCTGATGGCCCGGCTCGACCGTCTCGGCACCAACCTCCTCACCGCCGAGGCGGGCGAGGACGCCCTGGGGCAGCCGGTCCGGCTGCCGAAGAACGCGGTCGCGATGGTCGAGCGCATCGGCCCGGTGCGGCACGTCACGGCCAGTGCCGACGTCGACGCCCGCATCCGCCGCAGCGATGTGGTCCCCGAGGAGCGCACCGCCGGCGTCACCGCCCAGGCGGCCCGCACCGATCTGCTGTCCACGCTCGGCGGCCGGGTCGCGAAGGGCGTCTGGCTGAGCCCGGCCGGCGAACGCCTCCCGGTGACGGTGCTCGGCGCGGTGGCGGCGGAGCGCCTGGGCATCACCAGCACCGGCGAGACGATCATGATGAACGACACCCGGGTGGTCGTCGTCGGCATCCTCGAACCACTCGAACTGGTCCCCAATCTGGACCGGGTGGCCATGGTCGGATTCCCCGCCGCCGAGCGCCACTTCGGCTTCGACGGCCACCCGACCACCGTCTTCGAACGCTCCACGGACGCCTCGGTCGAGGACGTACGGGCAGTCCTGGCCCGCACCATCAGCCCCGGCGACGAGGCCGGCATCAAGGTCTCCCGGCCCTCGGACGCGCTGGCCGCGAAGGCCGCCACCGACGAGGGCCTGACCAGTCTGATGCTCGGCCTGGGCGCGGTGGCCCTGCTGGTCGGCGGGGTGGGGGTCGCCAACACCATGGTCATCTCCGTCCTGGAGCGCCGCCAGGAGATCGGGCTGCGCCGCTCGCTGGGCGCGACCCGGGGTGCGATCCGGCTCCAGTTCCTGACCGAGTCGCTGCTGCTGTCGGCGCTGGGCGGGGCGACGGGCGCGCTGCTGGGCGCGGCGGCGACGTACGGCTTCGCACAGGTCCAGGGGTGGACCGCGGTGGTCCCGCCCTGGTCGCTGGCGGGCGGCCTGGCCGCCACCCTCCTGATCGGCGTGGTCGCGGGCCTCTATCCGGCGATCCGCGCCTCCCGGCTGCATCCGACGGTGGCCCTGAACGCGACCTGAGGCAGCCTGCCGCGAACATGAGACATCCCCCGGCCGACCCCGGCCGGGGGATGTTTCACGTGGAACCGAAGCGGGACCGTGGCGGCTACTTCGCGCCGGTGTCCCTCGCCACGGAGTCCGTGGCGTCCGCCTTCTCCTTCACCGTCGCCGCCGGCTTGCGGAGCTGGATGTTCAGCTCGCGCAGCCGGGTCTCGTCCAGCTCCGTCGGGGCGCCCATCATCAGGTCCTGGGCGTTGCCGTTGAGCGGGAAGGCGATCGTCTCGCGGATGTTGGGCTCGTCGGCCAGCAGCATCACGATGCGGTCGACGCCCGGGGCGATGCCGCCGTGCGGCGGGGCGCCGAGACGGAAGGCGCGCAGCATGCCCGCGAACTCGTGCTCGACGGTCTCGCGGTCGTAACCGGCGATCTCGAAGGCCTTGAGCATCAGCTCGGGCTCGTGGTTGCGGATGGCGCCGGAGGACAGCTCGATGCCGTTGCAGACGATGTCGTACTGCCAGGCGAGGATGTCCAGCGGGTCCTTCTCCTCCAGGTCCTTCAGGCCGCCCTGGGGCATCGAGAAGGGGTTGTGGGAGAAGTCGATCTTGCCGGTGTCCTCGTCCTTCTCGTACATCGGGAAGTCGACGATCCAGCAGAACCGGAAGACGCCCTCCTCGAAGTGGCCGGCCCGCTTGGCGGCCTCGACGCGGACGACGGACATGATCTTGGAGACCTCGTCGAACTCGCCGGCGCCGAAGAAGACCGCGTGGCCCGGCACGAGGGAGAGCCGCTCGGTGAGCGTCTTGATGTCGGTCTCGGTGAGGAACTTGGCGATCGGTCCCGCCAGGGTGCCGTCCTCGCCGACCCGGACCCAGGCCAGGCCCTTGGCGCCGTGCTGGACGGCGTAGTCGCCGAGGCCGTCGAAGAACTTCCGGGACTGACCGGCGGTGTCCGGGACCGGGAGGGCGCGGACGTGCTTGCCGGCGAACGCCTTGAACTCCGAGTCGGCGAAGACGTCGGAGATGTCGACCAGTTCCAGCTTGGCCCGCAGGTCGGGCTTGTCGTTGCCGTACTTCAGCATCGACTCGCGGAACGGGATGCGCGGGAACGGCGAGGTGACGTGGCGGCCGTTGCCGAACTCCTCGAAGAGCTCGGTCATCAGCTTCTCGATCGGCCGGAAGACGTCCTCCTGCTCGACGAACGACATCTCGACGTCGAGCTGGTAGAACTCGCCGGGCGAACGGTCCGCGCGGGCGTCCTCGTCGCGGAAGCACGGCGCGATCTGGAAGTAGCGGTCGAAGCCGGAGATCATCAGCAGCTGCTTGAACTGCTGCGGGGCCTGCGGCAGGGCGTAGAACTTGCCCGGGTTCAGACGCGACGGGACGACGAAGTCACGGGCGCCCTCGGGAGAGGTCGCGGTGAGGATCGGGGTCGCCATCTCGTTGAAGCCGAGGGCCACCATCTTGGCGCGGATCGAGGCGATGACCGCCGAGCGCAGCATGATGTTGCGGTGCATGCGCTCGCGGCGCAGGTCGAGGAAGCGGTACTCCAGGCGCCGCTCCTCGTTGACCCCGTCCTCGGTGTTGATCGTGAAGGGCAGCGGGGCGGCCTCGCCCAGCACCTCGACCTCGGTGACCTCGATCTCGATCTCGCCGGTCGGGAGCTCCGGGTTGACGTTGTCGGCGCCGCGCGCGGAGACCTTGCCGTCGATCCGTACGACGGTCTCCTTGGTGAGCTTCGCCAGCGCCTCGTTGCCGGGGGTGCCGGGGCGGGCGACGAGCTGCACCAGACCGTAGTGGTCGCGCAGATCGATGAAGAGGATGCCGCCCAGGTCTCGGCGATTGTGCAGCCAGCCGCTCAGCCGGACGTCGGTGCCGACGTCAGAGGCGCGGAGCTCGCCGCAGGTGTGGGACCTGTACCGATGCATCGTC
The DNA here is from genome assembly GCF_038448545.1 of Streptomyces sp. CLV115. Classification (NCBI taxonomy): domain Bacteria; kingdom Bacillati; phylum Actinomycetota; class Actinomycetes; order Kitasatosporales; family Streptomycetaceae; genus Streptomyces; species Streptomyces sp. CLV115. The sequence continues at coordinate 36,134 of NZ_JBCEWQ010000036.1, read as the reverse complement.
GTTCATCCAGTCTTCGCGGTTCGGGGTGGATTCAGCCTCCCCAGGCTACCGCCCGCACCCGCACCGAATCATTGACATTGACATCTCAAGATCATCCGGGGCCCTCCGAGCGGCGGGAGAGCCCGTTCCTCGGTGGCGTTCACGGAGCATGTCTTCTTAAAGTGGGGCAATGCGCACCGAGGACGTCCTGGCCGCGACCGCGACCGGTCTGTGGCGCTGGGACAACGGATCCGGGACCTTCACGCTCGATGCGGAGGCGGCCCGGCTCCTGGAGCTGCCCGCGGGGGGCGGTGTCTTCCGCGAGTCCGCGGTGCGTTCCCGCTTCCACCCCGTCGACTGGAACGAGATCTACGGGGTGGTGAACCTCGCGCTCACCGAGGGCACCCTCGCCGAGGCCCGGCTGCGGATCGTGGACGGGACGGGCCGGGTGCTGCGCACCGTGCGCAGCCGCTCCAAGCCGTTGCCGCCCGGGCGGCCGGGCGCAGCGGGCCACGTACTGCTCGGCACCCTCCAGGAGGTCGCCGAGCCGCATCCGGGCACCAACGGGGCGCCCGCGACCGTCACCGGCGACTGGCGCCGCTCCCGCGAGGCGTTCCTGCTGGACGCGGGCCGGGCGCTGGCCGAGGCCCGGTCGACCGAGGAGGTGCTGCGGGTCGCCGCCTCGCTCTCCATGCCGGGGTTCTCGCCGGACGGCCTGGCGGTCTTCGGCATCGCGGGCGAGCGGCTGACGATCATCGGGCACCACGGGCACAGCGTGGGCGACGAGGACCCGTTCACCGACATGCCGCTGGAGACCGACTACCCGGCCGCCGAGGTGGTGCGGACGGGGCGGGCGATCTATCTGCCCTCGCCCGAGGACTACAGCCGCCGCTACCCGGTCACCTGGCCACTCGCCAGCCGGTTCGGGCGGCGCTCCTGGGCCTTCCTGCCGCTGATCGTCGCGGGGCGCACCATGGGCGCCTGGATGGCGGGCTTCAAGTACCCGGTGTCCTTCACACCGGACGAGCGGTCCGTGCTGACGACCGTGGCCCGGATGCTGGCGCAGGCGCTGACCCGGGCCGGGGTCGCCGAGACCGAGCGGGAGTTGTCGCTGGGGCTCCAGCGCTCGATGATGCCGACCCTGGGCCCCGACATCCCGGGGATGTCGGTCGCCGCCCGCTACATCCCGACCGGCGGCGGCCTCCAGGTCGGCGGCGACTGGTACGACATGATCCCGCTCCCCAACGGCCGGATCGCCCTGGTCATCGGTGACGTCCAGGGCCACGACGTGCGGGCCGCCGGGCTGATGGGGCAGCTGCGGATCGCCCTGCGCGCCTACGCCGCCGAGGGCCACCGCCCGGACGCGGTGCTCTCCCGGGCGTCCCGCTTCCTCTCCGGGCTCACGGACGCGTACGAGGACGGCGAGGAGACCGGACCGCGCTTCGCCACCTGTCTGTACGCGGAGACCGACCCGGAGACCGGCACGCTCGACATCGCACGGGCCGGCCACCCCGACCCCGTGGTGATCACCGCCGACGGGACGGCGATGATCCACCAGACCGAGGGCGGAATGCCGCTCGGGGTCGAGACGGACGCCGACTATCCGACGAGCCGGCTCACCCTGGAGCCGGGTGAAACGATCATGCTCTGCACGGACGGGCTGATCGAGACCGGCGGCCACGACTTGTTCTCCGGCTGGGACCGGCTGCGGCCGGTCCTGGAGCAGCAGACCGCCGACCTGGAGAAGCTCGCCGACTCCCTCGTGCAGGCCGTGCACGGACCGACGTCGCACTACACGACGGGCCCGCTGGCGGACCGCCGCGAGGACGACATCGCGCTGCTGCTGCTCCGGTGCGACGGAGGGACGCGTCGGCGGCCGGCGCCCCGGCGCACCGCGCTGACCATCGCGCAGGCCGAGCCGGAGCGGATCGCGGCGGCCCGGCAGCAGATGCGGGACCTGCTGCACGACTGGGCGGATCCGGAGCAGGTCGACGCGGCGGTGCTGATGATCTCCGAGATGGCCACCAACGTCCTCGTCCACACGGACGGGGACGCGCTGATGCTCGCTCAGGCGACGGGGGAGCACGGCGAGCGGCGGCTGCGCGTGGAGGTGTCGGACGGCAGCGACGAACTCCCGCACAAGCGGCGCCCGGGGGAGATGGCCTCCAGCGGGCGCGGGCTGGTGCTGATGGAGATGCTCGCCGACGCGTGGGGGGTGGACCCGCGCGGGGCGGGGAAGTCAATCTGGTTCGAGCTGTACGAGTCGGGGCCGGAGAGCTGAACCAGGCGCCCTCCGAAGCCGTGGAGCCGAACCGGACACCCTCCGAGGCCGGAGAACTGGATCCAGACACCCTCCGAGGCCGGAGAGCCGAATGTCAGGCCGGGGCCGGGCCCGGACGCGGCCCTTCCCCGGGCGCCGGCCCCGGCCCCGGCCGGTCCCCGCGCAGTTCGCCCAGGACGCCGAAGGCCGCCGCGCAGACCGGCACCGCGAGCAGCATGCCCAGCAGGCCCGCCACGCTGGCGCCGGCGGTCAGCGCGATCATGATCATGGCGGGGTGCATCTGCACCGTCCGGCTCTGGATCACCGGCTGCAGCACGTGCCCCTCCAGCACCTGCACCGCCAGTACCACCCCCAGCGCCCAGAGCGCGATCACGAACCCCCGGTCGGCGAGCGCCACCAGGACCGCGACCGCGCCCGAGATGAACGCCCCGAGGTAGGGGATGTAGGCCCCGACGAAGACCAGCGCCCCGAGCCCCACCGCGCCGGGGACGCGCAGGATCAGCAGGCCGACGGTGATGCAGACGGCGTCGATCAGCGCGATGAACGTGGTGCCGCGCATGAAGCCCTCGACTGCCTCGAAGGCCCGCCGCCCCATCGCCTCGACCAGGTCCCCGGTACCGCGCGGGGCGATCGAGTGGGCGAGGCCCGCGGCCCGGTCGGAGTCACGCAGGAAGAAGAAGGTCAGCAGGAGCGCGAGGACGCTGGTGGCGATGAGCGAGCCGATCAGGCTGAGCCCGGACAGGAGCCCGCCCGCGGCGCTCGCGCCGAACTTCTCGACGAGCTTCTGGGCGTTGGCCACCAGGTCGTCCACGCTGGTGTTCCTGCCGATCCCGAAGTGGTCGACGATCCACTGGGCCACGTCCTTCAGCGAGCGGACGATCTGGTCGCCGGTGTCGACGAGCGCGGTGACGACGATGTACCCGGCGCCGCCGACCACCGCGACGAGCAGCACACAGGTGAGCCCTGCGGCGAGCGAGCGCTTCAGCCCCCGGGCGATCAGCCAGCGGTGCACCGGCCCGAGCAGCGCCGTACCGAGCAGCGCGAGCAGTACGGGAGTGACCGCGGTCTTGAGCGCGATGCACAGCCAGATGGCGACCGCGGCCACCCCGGTGACGAGGAGGACCACGCCGCACCAGGCGGCGGCACGGCGCGCGCCGTCGGGCAGGAGGGGCTTGTCGGTCTGCACCCTCCCACCCGATCACGGCGCGGGGGCCGTGTCCCGCCTGCGGATCCGTACGGGTGACGGTCCGTCAAGCGGCGGCGGTCACATCCCGTGGACCGCGGGCACGGTGCCGAGGCGGCCGGCCTGGAAGTCCTCGAAGGCCTGCTTCAGTTCGGCCTGGCTGTTCATCACGAACGGCCCGTAGTGCGCCATCGGCTCCCGGATCGGGCGGCCGCCGAGCAGCACGACCTCCAGGTCCGGGGTGTTGCCGTCCTGCTTCTCGTCCGCGCGGACGGTCAGCGAGGAACCGGCGCCGAAGACCGCGGTCTGCCCCATGTGGACGGGGCGGCGCTCCGCACCGGCACTGCCGCGGCCGGCCAGCACGTACGCGAGTCCGTTGAAGTCCTCGCGCCACGGCAGGGTCACCTCGGCGCCGGGGCGCACGGTGGCGTGGATCATCGTGATCGGCGTGTGCGTGATGCCGGGGCCCTGGTGCCCGTCGAGCTCACCGGCGATGACGCGGAGCAGCGCGCCGCCGTCCGGGGAGGCGAGGAGCTGGACCTGGCCGCCGCGGATGTCCTGGTAGCGGGGGTCCATCATCTTGTCGGCCTTGGGCAGGTTCACCCAGAGCTGGAGGCCGTGGAAGAGGCCGCCCGACATCACCAGGGACTCCGGCGGGGCCTCGATGTGCAGCAGCCCGGAACCGGCGGTCATCCACTGGGTGTCGCCGTTCTGGATGGTGCCGCCACCGCCGTTGGAGTCCTGGTGGACGAAGGTTCCGTCGATCAGGTACGTGACGGTCTCGAAGCCGCGGTGCGGGTGCCAGGGGGTGCCCTTCGGCTCGCCGGCCGCGTACTCCACCTCGCCCATCTGGTCCATCATGATGAACGGGTCGAGGTGCTTGTAGTTGATCCCGGCGAACGCACGGCGCACCGGGAAGCCCTCGCCCTCGAATCCGCTCGGCGCCGTGGTGACGGCGAGCACGGGGCGGGCCGCCGCGTCGCCGGATGCGGCGACCTTGGGCAGGGTGAGCGGGTTTTCGACAGTCACTGCGGGCATGGGAGCCACCTCCGGGATCGTCCTGGCTTCAATTTAGTTGAATGGTGAACATCCTGCAAGGCGCACTTCATTCCCCCCGCGTTTCCCACCCGTCCGGAGCAGCGGAAGAGGGCAGCACAAAGGGCCCGCACCGAGCGGTGCGAGCCCTTCCCGAACGATTCCGGCGTCAGCCGTACATGCGGCGCATCGCGAAGTCGACCATCTGCTCCACGGCCTTCGCGTCGAAGACCATGCGGTGCTCGCCCTCCATGTCGAGGACGAATCCGTAGCCGGTCGGCAGCAGGTCGATCACCTCGGCCCCGGTGATCACGAAGTACTTGGACTCCTTGCCCGCGTACAGCCGCAGCTCCTTGAGCGTGGTGAACATCGGGATCACCGGCTGCTGGGTGTTGTGCAGCGCCAGGAAGCCGGGGTTGTCACCGCGCGGGCAGTAGACCTTCGACGTCGCGAAGATCTGCTGGAAGTCCTCGGCGGACAGCGAGCCGGTGGTGAAGGCCCGTACCGCGTCACCCAGGGACGGCGGCGAGGGCTCGGGATACAGCGGCTGCTCGCCGTAGCCGCCACCCATCTGCTGCTGTGCACCCGGGTTCTGGTCGTAGCCGTACATACCGCAAAGAGTAATCGGACACATCCGGGCCTTGAGGGGTTGCGTCTTATTACTGACGGGTAGCATCATCGTAGAGGTCAGCTGATATACGCACCGCCAGCTCGTCGCCCACCCGGCCCACACCCCATCCCCGGGGCGTTGCGCGCCACTGCTATTGATTACGGAGCCTTCCATGGGGCACTACAAGTCGAATCTCCGCGACATCGAGTTCAACCTCTTCGAGGTCCTCGGGCGCGACAAGACGTACGGCACCGGCCCGTTCGCCGAGATGGACGTCGAGACGGCGAAGAGCATCCTCAACGAGGTCAACCGCCTCGCGGAGAACGAGCTGGCCGACTCCTACGCGGACGCCGACCGCAATCCGCCGGTCTTCGACCCGGAGACCAACACCGCGCCGGTCCCGGCGACCTTCAAGAAGTCGTACCAGGCGTTCATGGACTCCGAGTACTGGCGTCTGGGCCTGCCCGAGGAGATCGGCGGCACCACCTCGCCGCGCTCCCTGATCTGGGGCTACGCGGAGCTGCTGCTCGGCGCGAACCCGGCCGTGTGGATGTACTCCTCCGGCCCGGCGTTCGCCGGCATCCTCTTCGAGGAGGGCAACGAGGCGCAGAAGAAGATCGCCGAGATCGCCGTCGAGAAGCAGTGGGGCTCGACGATGGTGCTGACCGAGCCGGACGCCGGTTCGGACGTCGGCGCGGGCCGTACGAAGGCCGTCGAGCAGGAGGACGGCTCCTGGCACATCGAGGGTGTGAAGCGCTTCATCACCTCGGGCGAGCACGACATGTCCGAGAACATCCTCCACTACGTGCTGGCCCGCCCCGAGGGCGCCGGCCCCGGCACGAAGGGCCTCTCGCTCTTCATGGTCCCGAAGTTCCACTTCGACTGGACCACCGGCGAGCTGGGCGAGCGCAACGGCGTGTACGCGACCAACGTCGAGCACAAGATGGGCCTCAAGGCCTCCAACACCTGCGAGATGACCTTCGGCGACCAGCACCCCGCCAAGGGCTGGCTGATCGGCGACAAGCACGACGGCATCCGCCAGATGTTCCGCATCATCGAGTTCGCCCGCATGATGGTCGGCACGAAGGCCATCGCCACCCTGTCGACCGGCTACCTGAACGCGCTGGAGTACGCCAAGGAGCGCGTCCAGGGCACCGACCTGTCGCAGTTCATGGACAAGACCGCGCCCAAGGTCACCATCACGCACCACCCCGACGTGCGCCGCTCGCTCATGACGCAGAAGGCGTACGCCGAGGGCATGCGCTCCCTGGTGCTGTACACCGCCTCCGTCCAGGACGCGATCCAGGAGAAGGAGGCCGCGGGCGAGGACGCGAAGGCGCTGCACGGCCTCAACGACCTGCTGCTCCCGATCGTGAAGGGCTACGGCTCCGAGAAGTCCTACGAGCAGCTGGCCCAGTCGCTCCAGACCTTCGGCGGCTCCGGGTACCTCCAGGAGTACCCGATCGAGCAGTACATCCGTGACGCCAAGATCGACACGCTGTACGAGGGCACCACGGCGATCCAGGGCCAGGACTTCTTCTTCCGGAAGATCGTCCGCGACCAGGGTGCCTCGCTGAACGCCCTCTCCGAGGAGATCAAGAAGTTCCTCGCCGGCGCCCAGGGCAACGAGGAGCTGGCCGGTGCGCTGGACTCGCTCGCCAAGGCGGCCGTGGACCTGGAGGCGATCGTCGGCACGATGATCACCGACCTCACCGCGACCGGCGAGGACGTCAAGAACATCTACAAGGTGGGTCTCAACACCACCCGCCTGCTGATGGCCTCCGGCGATGTCGTCGTCGGCTACCTGCTGCTCAGGGGCGCGGCCGTCGCGGCGGAGAAGCTGCCGGCCGCAACCGCGAAGGACGTCGCCTTCTACCAGGGCAAGATCGCCGCCGCGAAGTTCTTCGCCGCGAACGTCCTGCCGGGCGTCTCGGCCGAGCGCGCGCTCGCCGAGTCCGTCGACAACTCGCTGATGGAGCTGGACGAGGCCGCGTTCTAGCCGCTCCTGCTTCGAGGCCGTCGATACGCACCGCCACCCGGACACGTCTCCGGGTGGCGGTGCTGTCGTATCGGCCGGGTGCGCCGGCTGCGGGGCTCAGGACCTCGTCCACGGGAAGAACCACGACCGGCTGAAGTTCTCCGTCCCGTACGGCATCGGCCCGACCGCCATCGACCGCCTGTGGACCTGGCCCGCCCCGCCGCACCGGCCTTCTCTAGGATCGGGTGTCCAGCAAGCCGGAGGGGGCGGGTCACTCATGGGTGGCAGGGGTTTCGCGGGTACACGAGCGGGTCAGGGGTTCCTGGCGGCCGGGGCGGCGGCAGTGCTGCTCGGGGGCTGCGGGGGCGGCGACGCCACGGCGGCGGCGCTCGACAAGGGGCAGGTGGCCTCGGTGCTGCCGGACGCGAAAGCCGTACCGGGCTGGCGGAACTACGTGAAGCCGGATGCTCAGAAGCCGGTCCCCGGATACCCGCCGTCGGTCTGCGTGGCAAGGACGAAGGCGCAGCGGAAGACGGCCTGCGACCCGGTCACGTCCTGGGGCGCCTCGGCCTTCGTGCGCAAGGCGGACGCGACGACGCTGAATTTCTGGACCCTCGCCTACGAGGACGAGAAGACCGCCGAGGCCGCGTACGACGTCCTGGCCGAGTGGTACGGCGGGGACCGGGTCGGCGTGGGCGCCGAGCAGGTGGACCTCGGCGGTACGGGCGCCGAGCGCGAGGCCAATCGCGCCGCGGTCGGCACCATGGGCGGACCGGCCACGATCGCACAGATCCGGGTCGGGACGACCGTCCTGGGCGTCAGCACCGGCACCCAGAGCAGATCAGCCGTTGCCGACAAGGAGGTCAAGGCGTTCGCGGCCATGTTCGCCGAGCGGGCGCAGCAGGCCCAGAACGGCGAGAAGCCCTCGGCGACGGTCCCCGGGAGCTGAGCGGACGCCCCCGCGCGACGGCGGTGAAGCCACCCGGTCCGGCCTCGTTACAGTGAGGAACATGAGTTCCTCCCTCCGCTTCGACCGCGGGCACACCGACGATCTGATGGCCTTCCTGATGGCCTCCCCTTCCCCGTACCACGCCGTGGCCACCGCGGCCGCCCGGCTGGAGAAGGCCGGATTCCGGCAGGTCGAGGAGACCGCGGCCTGGGACGGGACCACCGGCGGGAAGTACGTCCTGCGCGGCGGTGCGATCGTGGCCTGGTACGTGCCGGAGGGCGCCTCGGCGCACACCCCGTTCCGGATCGTCGGCGCGCACACCGACTCGCCGAACCTGCGGGTCAAGCCGCTGCCCGACACCGGGTCGTACGGCTGGCGGCAGGTCGCCGTGGAGATCTACGGCGGGACGCTCCTCAACACCTGGCTCGACCGGGACCTCGGTCTCGCGGGCCGGATCTCGCTGCGCGACGGCACGCACCGGCTGGTGAACATCGACCGGCCGCTGCTGCGCGTGCCCCAGCTGGCCGTACACCTGGACCGGTCGGCCAACCCCGACGGTCTCAAGCTCGACCGGCAGAAGCACATGCAGCCGATCTGGGGGCTCGGGGACGTCGAGGAGGGCGACCTGATCCGGTTCGTCGCCGAGGAGGCGGGCGTCGACGCCGAGGACGTGACCGGCTGGGACCTGATGCCGCACGCCGTCGAGCCGCCCGCCTACCTGGGCCGGGACCGCGAGCTGCTGGCCGGGCCCCGGATGGACAACCTGCTCTCCGTGCACGCGGCGACCGCCGCGCTCGCCGCCGTCGCCGGACAGCCGGACGCCGAGCTTCCGTACATCCCCGTCATGGCCGCCTTCGACCACGAGGAGAACGGCTCGCAGTCCGACACCGGCGCCGACGGGCCGCTGCTCGGCACGGTCCTGGAGCGCTCCGTCTTCGCCCGCGGCGGCACGTACGAGGACCGCGCGCGGGCCTTCGCCGGGACCGTCTGCCTCTCCTCCGACACCGGTCACGCGGTCCACCCCAACTACGCCGAGCGCCACGACCCGACCCACCACCCGGTGGCCAACGGCGGACCGATCCTCAAGGTCAACGTCAATATGCGGTACGCGACCGACGGCAGCGGCCGGGCCGTGTTCGCGGAGGCCTGCCGCAAGGCGGACGTGCCGTGGCAGACCTTCGTCTCCAACAACTCGATGCCGTGCGGCACCACGATCGGCCCGATCACCGCCGCCCGGCACGGCATCCAGACCGTGGACATCGGCGTCGCGATCCTGTCGATGCACAGCGCCCGTGAGCTGTGCGGGGCGGACGATCCGTATCTGCTGGCCAACGCGCTGGCGTCGTTCCTGGCGGGCTGAGCCGGGCCGCCGCGAGGCCGTCGGCGGGCCGGTGCGCGAGACGCTCCGGCCCGTCGGTCCGCCGCCGCGCAGCGCCCGTCGCGGGCGCACCCCGCCGATCGGGCACGACCCGTCGTCGGCTCCCCGGCACCCCGATATCCTGGGACTTTTCCGTGCCCGGCCCCGGGCGCATCCTGCCCGGAAGGGAAGCCCCCGTGGAGTTCCGGCTGCTCGGCACCGTCTCCGTCGACACGTTCACCGGGCCGCTGCCGCTCGGTCCCGCCAAGCGCCGCAGCCTGCTCGCCGCGCTGCTGCTGTCCGCCAACACCCCCGTCACCATCGCGAGGCTGACGGACTCCCTGTGGGACGACACACCACCGCTGCACGCCCGCAGCGTCATCCAGGGCCATGTGTCCCGGCTGCGCGCCCTGCTGGTGGGCGCGGACGCGGAGGCGTACGGGGTGGAGCTGGTCACGCTCGGCGACGCGTATGTGCTGCGGCTGCCGGAGACCCTGCTGGACTCGCAGCGGTTCGAGGAGCTGCTGATGCTGGCGCGGGGGCAGCGCAGCCCCGCCGACGCGGTGCTGATGCTCAAGGAGGCGCTGTCCCTGTGGCAGGGCCCGGCGCTCAGCGGCGCGTTCGCCGGACGGCCGCTCCAGGCCGCCGCGCACTCGCTGGAGGAGTCGCGGCTGGCGACGGTCGAGCAGCTGGCGCGCGCCTACGCGGAGCTGGGGGAGCACAACCGGGCGGCGGCGGTGCTGCGTGCGGAGGCCGTCGCGCACCCGATGCGGGAGTCGCTGGCGGCGGCGCTGATGACGGCGCTGTACCGGGCGGGGCGCCAGTCGGAGGCGCTGGACTGGTTCCACCGCACGCGCCGGCTGCTCGCCGATGAGCTGGGCATCGACCCGGGACACGAACTCGCCGACGCGTACGCGCTGATCCTGCGCGGCGGCCCCGGGCCGGACGCCGGCCGGAGCGCGCCCGACGGGCACCGGCCCGGCGCACGCGGCCCGGTCCGGGCCGACGGCAGCGGTGACGGCGGCAGCAGCACCGGACCCGTGCCCGCGGCCCCTCCCGCGGCGGACCGGCGCACCGGACCGGACGGCGGGACCGCGGCCGGACCGGGGGAACGGCCGGCCGAGCAGCCCGGCGGCAGGAGCGGCGGTACGGCACGGGGTGCGGCCGACGGTCCCGGCCCCGCGCCGGGCCGCCCGCTTCCCGTGCCGTCGCTCGCGGGTGAGCCGCACCCCACCGATCTGCTGCCCCGCGCACCCCGCGGCTTCCAGGGGCGAACCGCCGAGCTGGCCGCGCTGACCCGGGCCGCGGCGGGCGAGGCACCCGTCTGCCTGGTCACCGGACCGGCCGGGGTGGGCAAGACCGCGCTGGCCCTCCAGTGGGCGCACCGCAATCAGGCCGCCTTCCCGGACGGACGGCTCTTCGCCGATCTGCGCGGGTTCAGCGACACCGGAGAGCCCGCACTCATCGAGGTGCTGCGCGAGTTCCTGCTGTCGCTCGGCGTCGCACCCCGCCGCGTCCCGGAGTCCGTCGCGGCCGCGGCCGCGCTCTTCCGCTCGCTGACCGACCGGCGCCGGCTGCTCGTCGTGCTCGACAACGCCCGCCACTCCGCCATCATCCGGCCGCTGCTGCCGGGCGGCACCGACTGCGTCACGCTGGTCACCAGCCGCCACCGGCTGGAGGGCCTCATCGCCTCGGACGCGGCCCGTCCCGTACCGCTGGACGTGCTCGAACCGCCGGACAGCACGGCCCTGCTGGCCGGTGTGCTCGGTGAGGACCGGGTGCTCGCGGAGCCGGTCGCGGCCCGCCGGCTCGCCGAACTCTGCGGTGGGCTGCCGCTCGCGCTGCGGGTCACCGCGGCCCGGCTGGCCGGGCGGCCGACGTGGACGCTGGCCGGTCTCGCCGACGAGCTGGCCGACGAGCGCAGCCGGCTGACGTTCCTCGACGTGGACGACACCGGTGTCTCGGCCGCCCTGCGGCTGACCGTGCAGCAGCTGCCGCAGGACGCCGTCCACCAGCTGGCCCGGCTGGGACACCACCCCGGCAGCCACTTCGACCCGTACACGGCGGCCGCACTGGCCGGTACCGACCCGGTCGTCGCCACGGCGGCGCTGGAGCGGCTCGCCGCCGCCCATCTCGTCACCGAGACGGGCCCCGGGCGCTGGATATTGCACGACCTGGTGCGCCTCTACGCCCGCGGCATGGACCCCGAGGGCGGACCCGAGGCGCTCATCGGGGTGCTCGACCACTACATCGCCACCGCGCTCGCCGCCGCCGACACGGCCGAGCCCGGCGGCGAGCCCTGCTTCGTCCTGCCGGAGGACTACCACCGCCCCGTCGCCGTACGGGACTTCGTGGACCGGCCGGCGGCCATGCACTGGCTGGCGGCCGAACGCGACGACCTCGCGCTGGCCGCCGTGGCGGCCCGTACCGCCGGGTTCCACGACCGGGCGTGGCGGATCATCCTGCTCCAGTGGCCCCAGGTGGTGTGGCGGGTGCGGGACAGCTGGTCCCCGCTGCTGGAACTGGCGCTGGACTCCGCCCGCGCCCACGACGACGCGTACGCCGAGTCACGGGTGCTCAACCTGCTGGGCTGGGTGCTGACCGAGGAGGGCCGGACCGCCGAGGCCGTCGCCCTGCTGGAGCGCTCGCCGGCACTGGCCCGGCAGGCGGGCGACCGGCTCGGCGAGGCGACCGCGCTGATCAACCTCGCCGTCGTCCAGGCCGAGCAGGGGGAACTCGACACGGCGCTGGAGGACTGCGGGCGCGCCGTCGAACTGGCCCGGGAGGAACAGGACGCGCACACCGAGATGCTGGCGCTCCAGCACCTCGCGCGGATGCAGCTCACCGCGAACCGGCCGCACGAGGCCCTCGAATCCGTCCGGACCGCACTCGACCTGGGGCCCGAGCACGAGGAGATCGCCCGCAGGGTCCTGCTCCTGACCACCAGCGGCGAGGCCCGGCTGTCGCTCGGCGAGGAGGACGAGGGGATCCGGCTGCTGGACCTGGCGGCCGGGGAGGCGGAGAACTCCGGCTACGACGAGGGCGCGGTGCGGGCCCTCCAGGCGCTGCTTCGGGTGACGGCGGAGCCGGAGTACCTCAAGCGGTACGAACAGGCGGTCCGCCGGCTCACCGAGGACGGCTGAGCCCGTCCGGCCCCCGGGCCGTCAGCCCTGCTCGTCCATTCCCGCCAGCACCAGCGGCAGCCGGGACGCCCCGCCGGCGCCCACGCGGACCGGGACGCCCCAGTCCTGCTGGTGGACATGGCAGGCCGGGTACTCGTTCGCCGGGTCGTCGTCGCAGGAAGCCGCCATCGCGGACACATGCAGGACGCCCTCGGTGACGTCGTCGGCCAGGACCAGGTCACGGAACAGGTCCGTCCCCGGCCCGGCGCCCTGCGCCAGCAGCTCCGGCGGGGTCGCGGAGACCAGCAGCCGGGTCGAGGGACCGTACCGGGTGTCCAGCTTCTGCCCGGCGGGCGCCTGGAAGACCACATCGAGCCGGAGCGTGCCCGGGGCGATCTCGGTGGCCGCCCGCTGCGTGCGGTGCGCCCGGTCGGTGACGCGTACGGCCTCCTCGGGCAGGCGCAGCCTGGTCAGCCGGTGCCGGGCGGACTCGACGACGACGAGATCACCGTCGATCAGCACGGCGTCGCTGGGCTCGCGCAGATCCGTGGCCAGGGTGGTGACCTCGCCGTTCGCGGGGTCGTAGCGCCGCAGCGCGTGGTTGTACGTGTCGCAGACGGCGACGGACCCGTCGGGCAGCGCGGTCACCCCGAGCGGGTGCTGGAGCAGGGCCTGTCCGGCGGCGCCGTCGCGGTGCCCGAAGTCGAAGAGCCCGGTGCCCACGGCGGTACGGACGGCGAAGCCGGTGCCGTCGCGCTCGACGTAACGCACGGAGGACGTCTCCGAGTCGGCGACCCAGAGCCGCTCACCGTCCGCGGAAGCGGCCAGCCCGGACGGCTGGGCGAACCAGGCCTCGTCGGCCGGCCCGTCGACCAGGCCCTCGTTGGTCGTGCCGGCGGCGACCCGCACCGTCTCCGTCGCGGGGTCGTACGTCCACAGCTGGTGCACGCCCGCCATGGCGATCCACAGCCGGTCCGCGAACCAGGCGACGTCCCAGGGGGAGGAGAGGTCGACCTCGCGGGCCGGCCCGGACGTCGGCGAGCCCTGCCACCACTGACGGCCGGTGCCGGCCAGCGTGGTCGTCTCCCCGGTCGCGGGGTCGAAGGCGCGGATGGCGTGGTTGACGGTGTCCGCGACCGCGATCCGGCCGTCCGGCAGCGCGGCGAGCCCCTGGGGCTCGGAGAACCGGGCCGCCTCCGGCCCGCCGTCGCCGAACCCCCGCTCGCCCGCGCCGATGTGGCGGCGCACCGTCTCGCCGTCCGGTCCGAGCTCGACCAGCCGGTGGCGGGTGGTGTCGGAGACGAGGAAGCCGCCGTCCGGCAGGAGCAGCGCCTTGCCGGGGAAGCGCAGATGCGTGGCGACCGGTTCGGGCGCGACGTAGGGGCCGTCGCCCCGGCGCAGCGTGCCCTTCGCCGCGTGTTCGGCCTCCAGTTCCTCGACCAGCTTCGCGATGGCGTGCGCATGGCCCTCACCGGCGTGCTGGGCGACGACATAGCCCTCGGGGTCGATCACGACGAGCGTCGGCCAGGCCCGTACGGCGTACTGCTTCCAGGTCGCCAGTTCCGGGTCGTCGAGGACCGGGTGGTGGACCCCGTACCGCTCGACGGCGTCCACGACGGCCTGGTGCTCCGCCTCGTGGACGAACTTCGGCGAGTGCACCCCGATGATCACCAGGGTGTCGCGGTGCTTCTCCTCCAGCTCGCGCAGCTCATCGAGGACATGCAGACAGTTCACACAGCAGAAGGTCCAGAAATCCAGGACCACAATGCGTCCTCGCAGGTCGGCGAGGGTGTACTGCTGGTCGCCTGTATTGAGCCAGCCGCCCTTGCCGACCAGCTCGGGGGCCCTTACGCGCGCACGTGTTGCCATGTGAACAGTCAACATCACCGTGGCGTCCACGCATTCCGCAGGGACCTCGGGGAACCTGTGAGCCATGAGATTCCTGGTGCGTGAACGACTCTTCGCCGTCGGTGACGACTACTGGATCGAGGACGCGGACGGCCGCAAGGTGTTCCTCGTCGACGGCAAGGCCATGCGGGTGCGGGACACCTTCGAGCTGAAGGACGCGCAGGGCCGGATCCTGGTCGAGATCCGGCAGAAGCTGCTCAGCCTGCGCGACACGATGCTCATCGAGCGGGACGGCGAGCAGCTCGCCAGGATCAAGCGCAAACGGCTGTCGCTGCTGCGCAACCACTACCGGGTCACGCTGGTCGACGGCACCGAACTCGATGTCAGCGGCAAGATCCTGGACCGCGAGTTCGCCGTCGACTACGACGGGGAGCTGCTGGCCCAGATCTCGCGGCGCCGGCTGACCGTACGGGACACCTACGGCATCGACGTCGTACGGGAGGACGCCGATGTGGCGCTGCTCATCGCCGTGTCGGTCTGCGTCATCGTGCTCGCGGAGAAGGAGCACGAGGACTGAGCCGTCGGCGCTGTTTCACGTGAAACAGCGGGGCGCGCATGCCCTACGAGGGCGGGTTCAGCCCCAGGCGGCGGTCCTTGAGGGCCGGGAACTGCTCGCGGGTCGCCGCCACCCTCGCCGGGTCGAACTCCACGGCGAGCACCTCCTCGCCCGCGCCCGCCTCCGCGAGCACCTCGCCCCACGGGTCGACGACGATGCTGTGCCCGGACTGCTCGACCCCGGCGTGGGTGCCCGCGGAGGCGACGGCCAGGACGTACGACTGGTTCTCGACCGCGCGGGCCCGGGAGAGCAGCGTCCAGTGGGCACGGCGCCGCTCGGGCCAGCCCGCCGAGACGATCAGCGTCTCGGCGCCCGCGTCGACCAGGCCGCGGAACATCTCCGGGAAGCGCAGGTCGTAGCAGGTGGCGATGCCGAGCGTGGTCTGCGGCAGGGTGACCGTGACCAGCTCCTCACCGGCGCCCATCATGACCGCCTCGCCCTTGTCGAAGCCGAAGCGGTGGATCTTGCGGTACGCGGCGGCCCGCTCGCCCCCGGGCGTGAAGACCAGCGAGGTGTTGTAGAGGGTGCCGTCGGGGGCGCGCTCGACGAAGGAACCCGCGTGCAGCCAGACCCCGGCGTCGGCGGCGGCCTTCGCCATGATGTCGTGGGTGGGCCCCTGGAGCGGTTCGGCCTCGTCCTCGAAGGCGGTGTACGCGAAGGCGCCGACCGGCCAGAGCTCGGGCAGGACCACCAGGTCCGCGCCGCGCTGGGCGGCGATCAGCGAAGCCGCGCGCTGCCTGCGGGCCTTGACGGATTCGTCCGGGTCTACTGCGATCTGGATGAGGGAGGCGCGCACACTACCACCGTCCTGGCATTCGAGCCGTCAACACGGGCCTACGATCGTCACACGAAAGCACTGCCGGGGTGCCTGCTCGCAGCGTAACTTAGCGACCGAACCTCCCACGAAGACCGCCGCCCGCAGACCGCAGCCCGCCGCCCGCGCCCAGCTCTCCAGCCCATGCACCGCAGAACCGCACGAGGGGTCCCGTGACCGTCCATCCCAGCCTCCAGACCTACGCCGATGCCTGGACCCACTCCATCGAGTCGATAGCCGAGCTGGTGAAGCCGCTCGCCGAGGGAGAGTGGAACCGCCGTACGCCGTGCCCCGCCTGGTCGGTGCGTGACATCGTCTCGCACATCATCGGCATGGAGTGCGAGCAGCTCGGCGACCCGCGCCCGATCCACTCCCTGCCCCGCGACCTCTACCACGTACAGAGCGACTTCGCTCGCTACATGGAGATGCAGGTCGATGTGCGGCGGCACCACACCTCGCCGGAGATGACCTCCGAGCTGGAGTACACGATCATCCGCCGGGCACGTCAGCTCCGCAACGAGACCCGTGACCCCGAGACCATGGTCCGCGCGCCGCTCGGCGCCGAGCAGACCCTCGAACTGGCGCTGCGGATGCGCGTCTTCGACGTCTGGGTGCACGAGCAGGATCTGCGCGCGACGCTGGGCCGGCCCGGCAATCTGGACTCCCCCGGCGCGACCGTCGTCCGGGACATCCTGCTGGAGGCGCTGCCGAAGGTGGTCGCCAAGGACGCGGGGGCGCCGCCGAATTCGGCGATCGTGCTCGATGTGCACGGGCCGCTGGAGTTCCTGCGCACCGTCAGGGTCGACGCGGAGGGCCGGGGTTCGGTGGACGGTTCACCGTCGCTCGGGCCCGTGGTGACGCTGGCGGTGGACTGGGAGACGTACTTCCTGCTCGCCTGCGGGCGGGTGCGCGCGGGCGCGGTCGCGGACCGGGTCAAGGTCGAGGGCGACCAGGACCTGGCGACGGCGATCCTGCAGAACTTCGCCGTGACCCCGTGACGCCCGGCTCCGTGACTCCGTGGCTCTTCGGCGCCATGACGTCATGACGCCATGACCGGCGGCGCCCGTCGCAGCTGAGGACGGGCGCGCCGCCGGCCCGGCGCGAGCCGCGGTCACGCGGGTACGTGCACGGCCTCCACCCGGCTGACCACGTGGTGGTCCCGCTCGCGGTGCGTGGCCCGGGAGTGCAGCCGCAGGATCTGTACGACGCCGAGCGCCTCCAGCACGAAGACCGAGGCGAACGCGATCCGGTAGTTGTCGCCGGTCGCGTCCAGCAGCACACCGACGGCGAACAGCGTGGTCATCGAGGCGATGAAGCCGCCCATGTTGACGATGCCCGACGCGGTGCCCTGACGCTCCGGCGGGTTGGCCGGCCGGGCGAAGTCGAAGCCGATCATCGAGGCCGGTCCGCAGGCGCCGAGCACCACGCACAGGACGATCAGCAGCCACATCGGCGCATGGTCGCCGGGGTAGAAGATCGCCGACGCCCAGAGCAGCGCCGTCACCGCGACCGTGCCGAGGGCCAGCGGGGCGCGGGCCGCGTGGTGGCGGGCGATGATCTGCCCGTAGACCAGCCCGAAGGCCATGTTGGAGAGCACCACCAGGGTGAGCAGCTCGCCGGCGGTGGACCGGCTGAGTCCCTGCGCCTCGACGAGGAACGGCAGGCCCCACAGCAACAGGAACACCATGGCCGGGAACTGCGTGGTGAAGTGCACCCACATACCGAGCCGAGTGCCGGGCTCCCGCCAGGAGGCGGCGATCTGCTTGCGCACATAGGCGGCGCCCGCGTGCTCGGCGGGCGGCGGCTCATGGCCCTCGGGGTGGTCCTTCAGGAACAGCAGCAGCAGAACGAGGACGACGACCCCGGCGACGGAGCTGCCGACGAACGTGGTGGTCCAGCCGAACCCGTGCAGGGCCCGTGCGATGAAGAGCGTCGAGACGAGGTTGCCCGCCATCCCGAACAGGGCCGCGACCTGCCCGATCAGCGGTCCGCGCCGGGCCGGGAACCAGCGGGCGCCGAGCCGCAGCACGCTGATGAACGTCATCGCGTCACCGCAGCCGAGCAGCGCCCGGGACGCCAGCGCCATGCCGTACGAGGGGGAGAGCGCGAAGCCGAGCTGTCCGAGGGTGAACAGAACGGCTCCGAGGGTGAGCACCTTCTTGGTGCCGAGCCGGTCGACCATCAGGCCGACGGGTATCTGCATGCCCGCGTAGACCAGCAGCTGAAGGATGGAGAACGTGGAGAGCGCGGAGGCGTTGACGTCGAAACGGTCGGCGGCGTCCAGCCCGGCGACACCCAGGCTGGTGCGGAAGATGATGGCGACGAAGTAGACGGCGACACCGATGCCCCAGACCCACGCGGCACGCCGGCCGCCGGGTGGATCGCCGGGCAGGGACAGGGTGGGAGCGGCGGCAGAACTCACCGGTCCTCACCCCTGACCAGCACCTTGACCCGGCCGACATGGCGCCGTACGACCTGCGCGGCACCGTCCGCGTCCCCGGCCCTGATCGCCTCCAGCAGCTCACCGTGCTCGGTGATGTTGGCGGCGATTCTCCCCGGGTGCGCCTCCATCACGGCGACGCCCATCCGCAACTGCCGGTCGCGCAGCTGGTCGTAGAGGCGCGAGAGGATGTCGTTGCCCGCGTTCCGCACGATCTCGGCGTGGAAGCAGCGGTCCTTCACCGACACCGCCGCCAGGTCCCCGGCCTCGGCCAGCTGCCGCTGCTCCTCCAGGAGTTCTTCGAGCCGGCCGATCAGCTGCGCGGAGGCGGGCACGGCCCTGCGGGCCGCGAACTCCTCGACCAGCAGCCGGGTCTCCACCACATCCGCGATCTCCTGTGCGGAGACGGCGAGGACGAGCGCGCCCTTCTTCGGATACAGCTTGATCAGCCCCTCGACCTCCAGCCGCAGCAGCGCCTCGCGCACGGGGGTGCGGGAGACGCCGACGGCCTCCGCGAGATCGCCTTCGGTCAGGAGCGTGCCGCCCTCGTAACGGCGGCCCAGTACCGCCTCCTTGATATGGGCGTACACGCGCTCGGCGGCGGGCGGCTGCTTGGCGGGGGACTTCGCGGCGGACTTCGCCGACGGCTTGGCGGACGACTTCGCGACAGGCTTCACGGCTGGGGGTGCGGCAGGCATGCACACAGCATAGATACAAGATGCGTACATGCCGAAACCGGTCCGGCATCCGGACGGGCACCACCGGCACCACCCCGCACTCCTGGCCGGAATCACCCGTAGCCCCGAAATTGCCCCAGGAATCGGTACATCCATCCCCTGCCCTCATGAGTCTCACCACCGAGCGGCACCTTCATGTGGCCGCATTCCAGGGGCATTTGGAGCATTCAAGTTGAAAATCGGCATTAAGGGCATAAGCCGCGCCACCGCCACTGCCACCGTGGCCCTGACGGCAGGTGCCGTCATCGCGGGCAGCGCGTTCGCCTCCACCGCGCAGGCCGCCACGCTGCCCAACCCCAAGATCACCGCCGCCGGCGGATACGTGATGAACAACGGCACCGCGAAGTCCCTGTTCGCCAAGACCGCGGACACCCGTCGTTCCACCGGCTCCACCACCAAGATCATGACGGCGAAGGTGGTGCTGTCGCAGAAGAACCTGAACCTGGATTCCAAGGTCACGATCCAGAAGGCGTACAGCGACTACATCGTCTCCAAGGGCGCCTCGTCGGCCCGCCTCATCGTGGGCGACAAGGTCACGGTCCGCCAGCTGCTGTACGGCCTGATGCTGCCGTCCGGCTGCGACGCCGCCTACGCCCTGGCCGACAAGTTCGGCTCCGGCTCCACCCGCGCGGCCCGCGTGAAGTCGTTCATCGGCAAGATGAACGCCCAGGCCAAGTCCCTCGGGCTGAAGAACACCCACTTCGACTCGTTCGACGGCATAGGGAACGGCTCCAACTACTCGACGCCGCGCGACCTGACGAAGCTCGCCAGCAGCGCGATGAAGAGCTCCACCTTCCGCTCGGTCGTCAAGACCAAGTCGACCAAGCAGAAGGTCACCACGAAGTCCGGCGGCTACCGCTACATGTCGTGGTCCAACACCAACACCATGCTCAGCAGTTACAGCGGCGCCATCGGCATCAAGACCGGCTCCGGCCCGTCGGCCAAGTACTGCCTGGTCTTCGCCGCGACCCGCGGCAGCAAGACCGTCATCGGTACGGTGCTCGCCTCCACGTCGGCGGCCAACCGCAGCGCGGACATGAAGAAGATCATGGACTACTCCTTCAAGAAGTAGTCCCGGTCCCGGCACACACACGGAGGGGCCCCGCGCCGAGCGGGGCCCCTCTCGGCTACCGCGTCGCTCCTTCGGCCGGCCGCAGCCGTTGGGTGCCGCCCCGGGTCAGCGGCATCCCGGTACCGGCCACGAGGTCGTACGCCGCAGGGCCGATCCTCATGCCGGAAACCCGCCCACCGTGCGCGGTCTCGACATGGGCCGGACGGGTCGCCGACCGGAGGGCCCGCCAGGCCAGCCGCGTCTGATCGGTCAGCAGCCGATGCCGCTCCGGCCCGACCTCCGGTTCGTCCCAGCGCACCGCGAGGCGGCCTGCTTCGAGGGCTTCGCCCGCATCGTCCCGGAACCGGCGCGAGCACAGGAACTGCAGCACGGCGGAGCGCGAAAGACCGGAACGGGAGACAGCTCCCCCGACCACCAGGACGTCCTCGGGCGCCCCGGCCCCCTCCGGCAGCAGCAGGAACGCCTGGCGGCCACCGCAGTCCAGGGCCTCGACGAGCGAGGGATGCAGGTGCACCTCGTGAAGACCCTTCGGTCCCGGCTGGCTGCACAGCCAGCCGGACCGGGGCAGGGCCTCACCGATGCGCTGCCCGACGTCCCGCTCGTCCTCGGGCAGCAGCCACACATGGGTCGTCTTCGTACGAGAGCCAGCAAATGCCACGGGCGCAGCATGGCAGAGGCCACTGACAGGCCCGCCGTCCGGCGGATGCTCAGTCGAGACAGAACTCGTTGCCCTCGATGTCCTGCATGTTGATGCACGACTCGTTGTCCTCGTCGGCGTACAGCACGTTCGTGCACACCGCGCCGAGCGCCACCAGCCGATCGCGTTCGGCCTCAAGCACGGCCAGCCGCTCCGCGCCCACGAGCCCGGTGCCGGCCCGCACGTCGACGTGCACCCTGTTCTTGGCGACCTTCCCTTCGGGAACGCGCTGGAAGTACATGCGCGGGCCCTCACCCGTGGGGTCGGAGCACGCGAACCACGCCCCCCGCTCCTCGGCCGGCAGCGATTCGTTGTAGGCGTCCCAGGAGTCGAACCCCTCCGGCGGCGGAGGCGCGACGTACCCCAGCACCTCGCACCAGAAACGAGCGACGCGCTCGGGGTCCGCACAGTCGAAAGTGATCTGGATCTTCCTCACCGATGCCATTCGGCCACCCTAACAGCGGCCGACAGCGGCCCTCAGCCCAATAACCACCGCTGGACATCCAGGCGTTGGCCGGAAATCGGACACCGCCACCTCTGCCGCCCGCACCGGGAGTTGACGGCATTCGTACGATGGGGTGGAAACGCATCAACGCCCGCCCCGGACTCCGATCCGGGCGGGCCGAGCGGGGGAAGAAAGGTGCGTGCCCGGTGTCCGTCGGGCTCCTCTCCACGATCGCCGCCGTGTTCTACGGAGGCACGGTCTCCGTCCTCGCCCTCACCGCGACCTTCGCCCGCCGCCGCGCCCTGCGGCTCGAAGCGCGCAGCACCCTCGCCCTGCTGGTACCGGGGAGGTCGCAGGAGCCGCAGCGCTGAGGGCCGTCCCGTGAACGATCTTCAAGTCGGTGCAGGTGCGGGTTGTCCCGGTCGGGCTTGCCTCGACCCGGTCGGGGCAACTGCCGGTTCGGCGCCCGCCTGGTGCGTAGGCTCGTTGCGTGCAGTGGCATCCGGTACTCGGCTTCGTGGCTGCGGTCACACCCCTGACATTGATTCCCGGTACGAGTTTCACGCTGGTCACGCAGCACGTGATCGCGGGCTCGCGGTCCGACGGCGTACGCGCCGCCCTGGGCTCGGCATGCGGGCTCCTGGTCCACGCGGCCTTCGCCGCGGTGGGCCTGTCCGCCCTGGTCATGTCGTCGGCTCGCGCGCTCACCGTGGTGAAGCTCGTGGGCGGCATCTATCTCATCTGGTTGGGCGTGGCCACGTGGCGTTCAGCGCGTCGAGGCGTCGAGCCGACGGCCCGCAGGCGATGGCGCCTGCCATGGGCTCAACTCGGGTGTTTCGGCCAGGGGGTGTGGTCCAACGTCCTCAATCCGAAAGCAGCGTCGGTCTACCTCACCCTGGTCCCGCAGTTCCTGACCTCCAGCCGCTCCATCGCGCCGCAGATCGCCACACTTGCGGTCGCGCACATAGTGGTCGTGCTGGTGTGGCTGCTCTGCTGGGCTTCGGTGGTCGCCGTCGCGCGCACGGCAATCGACACACCTCGGTTCCGGCGTGGGACGAGTCGTCTGGCGGGAGCCGTGCTGGTCGCCTTTGGGGTTCGGACAGCGACGGCGGGCTGAGCCTGCACGTTCCGGCCGAGATGTGGACCTACCGGCGGAGCGTCCCCTGACACTGCTGACCCGCACGTCTGGACGATTACCCGCGGGCACGGGGCCGGGCTTGCCATGATGTCGACCATGCCCTCCCTGGTCACTCCAGTCATGTCCCCCGGCGTCCTCAACTCCTCTGCCCAGCCGGCGCTGCCGATCGACGACGACTTGCTGCTGCGGCCGTGGCTGCCCTCCGACGCAGCCGCCGTCACCCGGGCTTTCCAGGACCAGGCGATCCAACGCTGGCACCTGCGCAAGGCGGACTCCGAAGACGAGGCCCAGGAGTGGATCAAACAGTGGCGACGTGGCTGGGAGACGGAGACCGCCTGCCACTGGGCCGCGGTCGATGCCGACGACAACACGCTTCTCGGGCGGGTCTCCCTCCAGTCCCTCATCATGGCCGGAGGCCAGGCAGAGATCTCCTACTGGACGACCCCGGAGGCCCGTGGCAAGGGTGTCTGCTCCCGGGCAGTCGCCCAAGTGGCGAACTGGGCACTGGAGAAAGCCGGCTTCAACCGACTCGAACTCGGCCACTCAACGGTGAACGTCGCATCCTGCCGCATCGCGGAGAAGACCGGCTTCGCCCTGGAAGGCGTACGCCACCAGGCGCTGCTCCACGCCGACGGCTGGCACGACATGCATCTGCACTCCCGAGTCCGCAAAGCCTGACCGGGCGTCTGGTCCCGCCAGTGGCGACCACCGTCCGGACACATCGAAGAGCATGACAGGCAGGTCTTGGCCGGACCTTGACCTCAAGTCCGCTTGAGATCACAGAGTGATCTGCATGAACACCGAACCCGCAGACATCGAAGCCATCGAACGGGTCGTCGCCACCGTCGAGCGCGCTCAGCGCGCCAAGGACGTCGAGGGCTTCCTCGCGCTCTTCCACCCCGACGCCATCTGGACGACCGGCCACGGCAAGGTCCTGATCGGCTTCGACGCGATCGCCGAATTCACCCGTACCGTGCTGCCCGCGGCCAGTTGGGAGGGCGAGGTCACCTACGAGGCAGTGCACACGCAATTCCTGCGGCCCGACGTGGCGGCCGTCAAGGTCCGGCAGGTCTACCGGTCGCCGGAGGGCGAAACGGAAGGCGCTCCGCTCTATGTCATGACCAAGCAGGATGACGGAAGGTGGCTGCTGCACGCCTGCCAGAACACGCCGGTGTGGGCCGAATAGACATCCCGAAGTCATGGACGGCGGCGGCGCGGAGGATATCGCAGGCAACCTCCTCGCCCTCGCCGTTCCACCGCCGCGCCTACGGTTGCCGGCGCAGGCCCGTCGCGAAGGCGTCCCAGGCGGCGGGGCCGAGGACGACGACGGGGCCGTCGGGACGCGTGGAGTCGCGGACGGCGACGGTGTGGGGAACGTTGCAAGCCACTTCGACGCACTCGCCGTTCGGCTCGCTGTAACTGGACTTCCTGAAAAGGAACTCGGTCACTCGTTCATCCCCTTGGCAATGCTCTCTATGACCCGCAGCGAGTCGTACGGTGACAGGCTCGTGGCGCAGGTGCGCGCGAACAACTCAGTGTAGGCGGCGCTCTCTTCGGCCCCTTCGACCCAGTTGGTGGAGCGCAGTCCGTCCATGTGCACCACGTCCAGAGCACCGGACTCGACGAACGAAAGGATGTTGAAGGGCCCTCCACCGCACAAGTGCACCCCTGCCCTGAACGGAAGCACCTGCACGTCGATATTGGGCATCCCAGCCAGTGAGCACAGGTGCTCGAGTTGTTGCCGCATGACCTGCGGGCCGCCGATCATCTGTCGCAGTGCCGCCTCCCAGATCACCGCATGCACTCGCAGCGGGTTATCGCCATGCAGGCGCCGCTGGCGGCGCACTCGCACGTCGACCAGGCGCTCGACCTCGTCGATCCGATCGGGCGAGACGGCCGCGACCGAGAGGGCCCTCATGTACTCGGGCGTCTGGAACAAGCCTGGAATCAGAGCGAGCTGCCACGTACGCAGCCTGAGAGCCGCATCCTCCATGGCGATGTACTCGCGCAGGCTCCCTTGCGTCAGCGAAGTGACCCACCAGCCCTTTGCCCTCCGTCGTTCCCGGTCCAGTTTTGCCAGCCGAAGCAGAGCGTCCACCACATCCGGACTGTCCACTCCGTACGCCGCGCACAGCGCCACGACGTCCGGATCCCGGAACGGAACCCAGCCACGCTCCATCTTGGCGACCTTGGCAGCCTGAGAACTGAGGGCCGCCGCGGCCTGCGTCTGGTTCAGCCCGGCAGCTTCCCTGAAGCTCAGAAGCTGACCGCCCAACTGTCGTGCAAGGACCGTGGACACACGGTTCCCCCTGTCCACTGGCGACTTCGGCACAGCCCAACACCTCCTGTTGTCGGGGACAGTCTCCAACCGGCGACTGGCACCTCACAATCACTCCGATGGGGATATTTATCTCCGAGAGATTGTGTGCGGCAACTCAAGTCGCTACTTTCAGTACCGAGCCGCTCACAACGCGGCACCGCCCCGGCGGAAGTGCACCGCCCTGCCCCGCGCCGGAACCGGCGCCCCGCAGGCTCGGCATCGCCACCGCCCCCTCATCGAGAGGTACGCGACCATGACCTCAGCCCAGGAAAAGCCCCCCGTCCCTGAACCCGTCCTCCGCGAGGACCGGCTCGACTTCACCCCGACCGCTGAGAGCGTCACCTTCTCCCGGCGCCGTACCGCGCGGCTCGTACGGGAGTGGGGGTATCCGGGGCTGGCCGGCGACGCGGCCTTGCTGGTCAGCGAGTTGGCGACCAACGCGTTACTGCACGGCGCCGTCCGGGGGCGGCTCTTCCGCGTCCACCTCACGCTCGGCACGGCCACGCTGCGTATCGCGGTCAGTGACCCGCGCGGTGAACGGCTGCCCGGTCTGCGCGAGGCCGCGGACGACGAGTGCTACGGGCGGGGACTCCTGATCGTCGCGCGGATCGCGGATCGCTGGGGCACCGAGCCGCGCACCGTCGGCAAGACCGTGTTCGCCGAACTCGCCCTGCGGCAGGGGCCGGACATGCCGATGGGCCCGCGCGAACTTCGCGCGGGCCCATCTCGTACAGGTACCGAAGTGCCTGCTACGCCCAGGTGATCAGGCGCTTCGGCTGCTCCAGGATCGCGGCGACGTCCGCCAGCACCTTGGAGCCGAGCTCGCCGTCGACCAGGCGGTGGTCGAACGACAGGGCCAGCGTGGTGACCTGACGGGGCTTCACCTTGCCCTTGTGGACCCACGGCTGGAGCTTGATCGCGCCGACCGCGAGGATCGCGGACTCGCCCGGGTTCAGGATCGGGGTGCCCGTGTCGACGCCGAAGACGCCGACGTTGGTGATGGTCACCGTGCCGCCCGCCATCGCGGCGGGGGAGGTCTTGCCCTCGCGGGCCGTGGAGACCAGCTCGCCGAGGGACGCGGCCAGTTGCGGAAGCGTCTGCTCGTGCGCGTCCTTGATGTTCGGCACGATCAGCCCGCGCGGGGTCGCGGCGGCGATGCCCAGGTTGACGTAGTGCTTCTGGACGATCTCCTGGTTGGCCTCGTCCCAGGCGGCGTTGACCTCCGGGTTCCGCCTGATCGCGACCAGGAGGGCCTTGGCGATGATCAGGAGCGGGTTGACCCGCACCCCCGCCATGTCCTTGTCCTCCTTGAGCTCCGCGACCAGCTTCATCGTGCGCGTCACGTCGACGGTGACGAACTCGGTGACGTGCGGAGCCGTGAACGCGCTGCCCACCATCGCCTGGGCGATGGCCTTGCGTACGCCCTTGACCGGGATGCGGGTCTCGCGGGCGCCCACCGTGGTGACGACGGCCGGAGCCGAGGGCTCGGGAGCGGTCTCGGCCGCCGCCGGAGCGGCGGTCGGCGCCGGGGCCTGTGCCGGTACGGGCGTGGCCGCCGCGTGCACGTCCTCGCGGGTGATGATCCCGCCCTCGCCGGTCGGGACGACCGTCGCCAGGTCGATGCCCAGGTCCTTGGCCAGCTTGCGGACCGGCGGCTTGGCCAGCGGCCGGCTCTCCGGGACCACGGCGCCGTGGCCGTTCATCTCGCCCTGGATCGCCGCGGCGGCAGCCGGTACGGAAGTGGCCGCGCCCTTGCGGGCCCGCCGCTTGGTCGAGCTCTCGGCCACGCCGTATCCGACCAGGACCGGCTGGCGGCCCTTCGGAGCCTCGGGCTCCGGTTCGGGCCGGGCAGCCGGGGCCGCAGCGGGAGCCGGCTCCGGAGCAGAGCCCGGGGCCACGTCCACCGCGATGATCACCTGGCCGACGTCGACCGTCGTGCCCTCGGGGAAGCGCAACTCGTGCACCACCCCGTCGAACGGGATCGGCAGCTCCACGGCCGCCTTCGCCGTCTCGACCTCGCACACGACCTGGCCGTCGGTGACGGTGTCGCCGGGCTGGACGTACCACTTGAGGATCTCGGCCTCGGTCAGTCCCTCGCCCACGTCGGGCATCTTGAACTCACGGAAGCGAGCAGCGTTGGAAGTGTCGGTCATCGTTGTCACGTCCCAGTCCTCAGTACGCCAGCGAGCGGTCGACGGCGTCGAGCACACGGTCGAGACCCGGCAGGTACTCGTCCTCCAGCCGCGCCGGCGGGTACGGGGCGTGGTAGCCGCCGACCCGGAGCACCGGTGCCTCCAGGTGGTAGAAGCAGCGCTCGGTGATCCGGGCGGCGATCTCGGCCCCGGAGCCGTAGAACACCGGCGCCTCGTGGACCACGACGAGCCGGCCGGTCTTCTCGACCGAGCTCTGGATGGCGTCGAAGTCGATCGGGGCCATCGAGCGCAGGTCCAGGACCTCGATCGACTTGCCCTCCTCCTGCGCGGCCGCGGCCGCCTCCAGGCAGACCTTCACCATCGGGCCGTACGCGACGAGCGTGAGGTCGGTGCCGGTACGGGCCACCGAGGCCTTGTGCAGCGGGCCCGGGATGGAGTCGGTCTCGACCTCGCCCTTGTCCCAGTAACGGCGCTTCGGCTCGAAGAAGATGATCGGGTCGTCGCTCTGGACGGCCTGCTGCATCATCCAGTAGGCGTCGCTCGCGTTCGACGGCGAGACCACCTTCAACCCCGCGACGTGCGCGAACAGGGCCTCGGGCGACTCGCTGTGGTGCTCGACCGCGCCGATGCCGCCGCCGTACGGGATACGGATGACGACCGGCAGCTTGATCTTGCCGAGCGCGCGGGCGTGCATCTTGGCGAGCTGGGTGACGATCTGGTCGTACGCGGGGAAGACGAAGCCGTCGAACTGGATCTCCACGACGGGCCGGTAGCCGCGCAGGGCCAGGCCGATCGCGGTGCCGACGATGCCGGACTCGGCGAGCGGGGTGTCGATCACCCGGTCCTCGCCGAAGTCCTTCTGGAGCCCGTCGGTGATCCGGAAGACCCCGCCCAGCTTGCCGACGTCCTCACCCATGATGAGGACCTTGGGGTCGGTGTCGAGCGCCTTGCGGAGCGACTCGTTGAGAGCCTTCGCAATGGACATCTTTTCCATGGCCATGGCTACTTGCCCTCCTCGGCGGTGTCTGCGAACGATGCCTGGTAGGCGGCGAACTGGGCGCGCTCCTCGTCGACGAGGGGGTTCCCGTCCGCGTAGACGTTGTCGAAGATCGCGATCGGGTCGGGGTCGGGCATCGCCCGTACCGCCTCGCGGACCCGCTTGCCGAGGGTCTCGCTCTCCTCGTCCAGCGCGGTGAAGAACGCCTCGTCGGCGGCGCCCTCCTTCTCCAGGTACCTGCGCAGCCGCAGGATCGGGTCCTTGGCCTCCCAGGAGGCCCGCTCCTCGTCCGCCCGGTACTTCGTCGGGTCGTCGGAGGTGGTGTGCGCGCCCATCCGGTAGGTGAACGCCTCGACGAGGGTGGGCCCCTCGCCCCGGCGGGCCCGCTCCAGCGCCGACCTGGTCACGGCCAGGCAGGCGAGTACGTCGTTGCCGTCGACCCGGACACCGGGGAAGCCGAAGCCCTGCGCACGCTGGTAGAGCGGGACGCGGGTCTGCTTCTCGGTCGGCTCGGAGATCGCCCACTGGTTGTTCTGGCAGAAGAAGACGACCGGGGCGTTGTAGACCGCGGAGAAGGTGAAGGACTCGGCGACGTCACCCTGGCTGGAGGCGCCGTCACCGAAGTACGCGATCACGGCCGAGTCCGCGCCGTCCTTGGCGACGCCCATGGCGTAGCCGGTGGCGTGCAGGGTCTGCGAGCCGATGACGATCGTGTACAGGTGGAAGTTGTTGGTGTTCGGGTCCCAGCCGCCGTGGTTCACGCCGCGGAACATTCCGAGCAGGTTGGTCGGGTCGACCCCCCGGCACCAGGCGACGCCGTGCTCGCGGTAGGTCGGGAAGACGTAGTCGTCGTCCCGCAGGGCCCGGCCGGAGCCGATCTGGGCGGCCTCCTGACCGAGCAGCGACGCCCACAGGCCCAGCTCGCCCTGGCGCTGGAGGGCGGTGGCCTCGGCGTCGAAGCGGCGGGTCAGGACCATGTCCCGGTACAGGCCGCGCAGCTCTTCCGCGGTCAGGTCGATCGAATAGTCCGGATGCTCCAGCCGCTCGCCCTCGGGCGTCAGCAGCTGTACGAGCTCGGGCTCGGAAGTCTGTGGCGTCTTCGCGGACGTCTTCGCGGTCGTTTTCACGGCGCTGGTCCGCTTGCTGCTGCGTCGCGGCTTGCGCGCGGCAGTGCTCTCCACGGTCACGTGCGTGCTCCTCCGTCGGTCCGGCCCCCGGGGTCTGCCGGGAAGCCAGTGCGGCTCGCCTGTGTCCGTACCCGTGCACGGGGTGGGTGCCGCTCGGTCCGGGAACAGGCGTGACAGGTGCCCCGGCGAGCGCCCTGCCGAATGCACGTTACCCAGTACGCCGCAGAACTGCGAAACCCTATCTGACCTGCGATTTTGCTTGGATTTCCAAGTAAATCGAAAAAGTCGGGAACTCTCGCTGGTCACAGCACTGGTAACAGCCTCGCAGGCCGCCGGAACAACGGCACGTTATCCCGCCGTTCGGCGGCAGGGAAGAGGTGAGTGTGTGAGACTGCGTTTTGTGAGCGAACAAGGAAAAATCACCGTTTTTCTGTTGGACGACCACGAAGTCGTCCGGCGCGGAGTCCATGAACTGCTCTCTTCCGAGGACGACATCGAGGTCGTCGGCGAGGCCGGCACCGCGGCGGACGCGCTGGTCCGCATCCCCGCGACCCGGCCCGACGTGGCGGTGCTCGACGTGCGGCTGCCGGACGGCAGCGGGGTGGAGGTCTGCCGCGAGGTCCGCTCAGGGGACGAGAACATCAAGTGCCTGATGCTCACCTCGTACGCCGACGACGAGGCGCTCTTCGACGCGATCATGGCGGGTGCGTCGGGATACGTGCTGAAGGCGATCCGGGGCAACGAACTGCTGAGCGCGGTGCGTGACGTGGCGGCCGGGAAGTCGCTGCTGGACCCGGTGGCGACCGCGCGGGTGCTGGAGCGGCTGCGGGACGGCAAGAAGGGCCGGGGCGAGGACAAGCTCGCCGGCCTCACCGACCAGGAGCGCAAGATCCTCGACCTGATCGGCGAGGGCCTGACGAACCGGGTGATCGGCGAACGGCTGCACCTCGCCGAGAAGACGATCAAGAACTACGTCTCCAGCCTGCTCTCCAAGCTGGGCATGGAACGGCGCTCGCAGGCCGCCGCGTACGTGGCCAGGCTCCAGGCGGAGAAGCGCTGAGGAGCACATCACCAAGGGGCTGAGGAGCGCCGGAAAGCCGGTGGTCTTCGGGACTTTGGTCCCGGATCAACCGGGGCCGCAGCCTCTTTCCGCGACCTGCCCGGTGGCGGAGAGTGGAGGTCATGTCCTCCGAGGAACTCCAGGCGCTCGAACTTCTCGGCCGTGTCCGGTACGGCCGGCTGGCGACCAGCATGCGGGCCCTGCCCTTTCTGTCGGTGGCCCGGCACGTCGTGATCGACGGGCATGTGGTCCTGCGGATGCACAGCGGTTTCGGCTATCACAACGCGTGCGACGGCACGGTCGTGGCGTACGGCGCGGACAACTTCGACACCGCCGCCCAGGGGGCCGGCAACGACCTGTGGGCCGTGCAGTTCACCGGCACCGCCGAGATCGTGCGCCCCTCGGCCGACCGACGCGAACTGTTCGGCGCGGGCCCCGCCCGGGTGAACGGGGAGCCCTTCGACCCGGCGTACCTCAGGATCGAGCCGCACTTCGTCTCTGTGCACACTCTGGACTTCAACGCAAGTCAGACGATCGGCCACACAGCGTGATCTAACATCTGGTGAGTGCTGCGCTCATTTGTCACCCTTCCGTCCGCTTCGCCGGCCGGCGGGGTCCGGTTCCCTTCCGTGCCCGTTCCGCCCGTCTCCCCGGTGGACCGGGCGTTGTTCCCCTCCGCACCACCGCCGCCCGTGTCCCCGGTCGACCAGGCCCGCTTCCCGTCCGTGCCACGGCAGCCACCGGTGCCGCCGGTGCCACCCGTGAACGAGGTGCTGCGCCACTACCCGGACGCCGGTGAACCCCTGAGCTGCAAGCCCATCACCAAGGGCCTGCTCAACCACGGCTACCGCGTCTCCACCACCCGCGGCTCGTACTTCCTCAAGCACCACCTCGACGACTCCACCGGCGACCGCGCCACGATCGTCCGCCAGCACCGTGCCACCCAGCGCCTCCAGTCGCTGGGCGTGCCCGTCGCCCCGCCCGTGCAGGACACGGAGGGCGACACGGTCACGGAGATCGGCGGCCGGTGCTACGCCCTGCACCCCTGGGTGGAGGGACTGCACCGGGCGGGCGCCCAGCTCACCACCGCCCAGTCGGAGCGGCTCGGGACGCTGCTCGGGACGGTGCACACCGGGCTGGAACAGGTCATGGGGCCGTGCACCGGACCCGCGCACCCCTCCTGCGGTTACCGGAGCGCCGATCCCGGCGACACCTTCGCGCTCATCGAAGACCTGCTGGCAGCCACCCGCCGGCGCCGCCCCCGGGACTGCTTCGACGAGCTGGCCGAACACCGCCTGCTGGAGCGGCGCACCCTGCTGGAACGTCACGCCGACCGCAGACCCCCCACCCCCGGCGCCCCGGCCACGGGCTGGGTGCACGGCGACTTCCACCCGCTGAACGTCCTGTACCGGGGCACCGACCCGGTCGCGATCCTCGACTGGGACCGGCTGGGGGTCCAGCCGAGGGCGGAGGAGGCGGTACGGGCCGCGGCGATCTTCTTCGTGCTGCCGGCCGGGGGGCTGGAGCTGGAGAAGGTACGGGCGTACGCGCGGGCCTACCGGCTGGCGGCCGGGGCCGGGGCGGCCGAACTGGCCGCCGCGGTGCACCGGGTGTGGTGGGAGCGGCTCAACGACTTCTGGATACTGCGCTGGCGGTACTGCCTGGACGACCGAAGGGCCGACCCGCAGTTCCCTGCGGTGTCGGCCCTGGCGGTCTGGTGGACGCGCGAGTACGAGGCGGTGCGCGAGGCGTTCACGGGCTGAGTGCGCCCGTGAACGGCCGGGTCGGCGCGGGCTAGGGGGTGGTGCCCGCCGTGGCTCCGGCCGCCGCGGACGCGCCGGTGCCGGCGGCGCCGTTGTCGGTGCCGGTCCCGCCGTTGTCCGTGCCCGTGCCGCCGTTGTCCGTACCGGTACCTCCGTCGTCCGTACCGGTACCGCCGTCGTCCGTGCCGGTCCCGCCGTTGTCGGTACCCGTGCCGCCGTTGTCCGTGCCGGTCCCGCCGTTGTCCGTGCCGGTGCCACCGCTGGCCGGGGTGGACGGTACGGTCGGCGGCGGTTCGGACGGCTGGGTCGGGGTGGTCGACGGGGAGTAGGTCCGCGAGGGCGGGGTGTCCTGCTGGTTGCCGGTGGAGTTCCCCGGCACCTCGGTCTCCTGGCTCTCCTCGTCGGTCGGCCCGGACGAGCTCTTCTCCGGGGACGGCGAACTGGAGACCTTGTCGGGCTTCTTCTCGTGCTTCGAGCCGGTGTCGTTCGCGGCGTTGACCGCGATGGCGACACCCGTGCCGATCGCGATCAGCGCGAGCACGATGAACAGCCACAGCTTGCCGCGGCCGCCACCGCCGTTGCTCCCGCCCTCGTAGCCGCCGTCGTCGGGGTTCATCGGCGGCAGGATCGGGCCCTGCGAGGTGTCCCCGTGCGGCGGGTGGCCCATCGCCATCGTGCCCCCGGCCATGCCCATGGCCGGGGTGTGTCCGCCTTCGTGCATCGCGACCGGGCCGGTGTTCCACGTACCCGTGTGGCCGCCCTGCACCTGAAGCATCTGGAGGCTGTACTGGACGAGGCCGCGCATCTCCTCGGCGCTCTGGAACCGGTCGTCCGGGTCCTTCGCGAGGGAACGCATGACCATCCCGTCCAGCTCCGGCGGCACCGCGCCCAGGACCTCGGACGGCGGGACCGGAATGTCCTGGACGTGCTGGTACACGACGGAGAGCGGCGTCTCACCCGTGAACGGGGGCCGCATGGCCAGGAGTTCGTACAGCAGGCAGCCGGTGGCGTAGAGGTCGGAGCGGTGGTCGACGGCCTTGCCGAGCGCCTGCTCCGGGGAGAGGTACTGCGGCGTGCCCATGACCATGCCGGTCTGGGTCATCGTCGACTGCGCGCCGTGCAGCGCACGGGCGATGCCGAAGTCCATCACCTTGACCGCACCGGAGTTGGTGATGATCACGTTGGCCGGCTTGATGTCGCGGTGCACGATGCCGTGCTGGTGCGAGTACGCGAGCGCTTCCAGCACACCCGAGACGATGATCAGGGCCTGCTCGGGCGGCGGCGCCTCGGCACTGATCAGCAGGTCACGGATGGTCCGCCCCTCGACCAGCTCCATCACGATGTAGGGGACGGTCGCCCCGCCCACGACGTCCTCGCCGGAGTCGTACACGGCGACGATCGCGTGGTGGTTGAGCCCGGCGACCGACTGCGCCTCGCGCGTGAACCGGGCCTTGGAGACCGGGTCCTCGGCAAGATCGGAACGCAGGAGCTTCACCGCGACCGTGCGCCCGAGCCTGACGTCCTCCGCCGCGAAGACCTCCGCCATTCCGCCCCGTCCGAGGCGGTGGGTCATCCGGTAACGTCCGTCACCGACAACACCGCCGATGCCCCAGGAGTCGGTGCCATCCGAAACTCCGCCGCCGTTTGCTTCGGAATCGGGTGCCATCAGTCCTCGCCGTCGTATCTGTCCGCGCGTCCGCGGGTTCTCACGGTGTCTAGCTGCATTGCCACATCACGCTACAGCCTCTTCCGGACACACCGTTTCCGAGAGGGACCGGTCATCCAACCGCCCGGCGTGCCGTCCACGCAAATTTCATGCGGGTCCTGTAACGCTTCCGAGACGCTTCTTGTGCGTACGGTCACGGAACGGGCACCCGGCTTGACGTGTCGTACCCCTCGGGCAGACTTGGCGCGTAATGGATGATCGCGTGAGTCGCGCGCCGAGGGGGAGCAAGTCATGAGCCAGGACGGCGCACACGGCGCTCAGGGTCGCTATGCGGGCGGTTCGGTCGCCGGCGGGCGCTACCAGCTTCGCGACCTGCTCGGTGAAGGCGGGATGGCGTCCGTATACCTGGCGTACGACACCGCACTGGACCGCCAGGTCGCAATCAAGACACTCCACACGGAACTGGGGCGCGAGCAGTCCTTCCGCGAGCGGTTCCGGCGCGAGGCGCAGGCCGTCGCCAAGCTTCAGCACACCAACATCGTCTCGGTCTTCGACACCGGCGAGGACGAGCTCGGCGGCGCGCTGATGCCGTACATCGTCATGGAGTACGTGGAGGGGCAGCCGCTCGGCTCCGTGCTCCATACCGACATCCAGAACCACGGCGCGATGCCGGCCGACCGGGCGCTGAAGGTGACGTCCGACGTGCTGGCCGCGCTGGACACCAGCCACGAGATGGGCCTGGTCCACCGCGACATCAAGCCCGGCAACGTGATGATGACCAAGCGTGGCGTCGTGAAGGTCATGGACTTCGGGATCGCCCGCGCCATGCAGTCGGGCGTCACGTCGATGACGCAGACCGGCATGGTCGTCGGCACCCCGCAGTACCTCTCCCCCGAGCAGGCCCTCGGCCGCGGCGTGGACGCCCGCTCCGACCTGTACTCGGTCGGCATCATGCTCTTCCAGCTGCTGACCGGGCGGATCCCGTTCGACGCGGACTCCCCGCTGGCCATCGCGTACGCGCACGTCCAGGAGGAGCCGGTCGCGCCCTCCACCATCAACCGGTCGATCACCCCGGCGATGGACGCGCTGGTCGCCCGCGCGCTGAAGAAGAACCCGAACGAGCGCTTCCCGAGCGCGGCGGCGATGCAGGACGAGATCGCCCGCGTGCTGGCCGCGAGCGGCTCCACGGGCGCGCCGGTGATCGTCGCGGGCGGCGGCGCCCCGGCGAACAGCGGCTCGGGCGTCGGCTCGGCGGTCTTCCCGCCGGTCGACCAGTCCGGCGGCATGCCCCAGAGCGTCCAGACGCCCTACCAGCCCGGCCCGTACCAGTCCGGCGCCCAGCCGGGCCCGTACGGCGCGCCGACCCCGGCGCCCACCCCCGCCCCGTCGTACGGCTACCCGCAGTCGGCCCAGCAGTACCAGAGCCAGGTCCCGGCCCAGCAGACCCCGCCGCCCTACACGGTCTCCCCGCAGACCCAGCAGCAGACGCACGCCGGCTCGGGCGGGGGCGGCTCCAAGCGGAGCATGCCGGTCGTCGTGGGCTCGATCGTGGTCGCCCTGATCGCGATAGGCGGACTGATCACGGTCCTCTCCCTCAAGGGCTCGGACGACAAGGACGACCCCACGGCCGGCCAGTCCCCCGCCGGCGAGCACAAGGATCCGGAGCGGAACCGGACGATGAAGACCGAGAAGTGCACCGACGCCATGGAGGACAGCGACGACCCGAACAAGGTCGACGCCCCGAACTTCCTGTACAAGGACATCCTCTCCGCGCGAGCGTGCGCGGACGCGGCGGGCTGGACCATCAAGCCGATCAAGGTACCGGGGAACACCTACGCGGAGGACCAGGTCATCGACCAGTTCCCGACCAGCGGTACCGCCGTCCCGAAGGAGGGTGCCCACTTCGAGCTGCGCATCGCCACGGGCGACCCGGCCTGATCCGGGCTCGTACCGGGGACGAAGAGCGAAGGGCGAAGGACGGGCTCGTACGGGGAACAGGTCACGGCTCGTGCGAGGGATGAGCCCTGGCTCGTGCAGTGACCGAAGTGACGGGCTCGTACGAGGGATGAGCTCTGGCTCGCGCGGTGACCGAGGTGACGGGCTCGTACGAGGGATGAGCTCTGGCTCGCGCGGTGACCGAGGTGACGGGCTCGTACGAGGGATGAGCTCTGGCTCGCGCGGTGGTCGAGTGACGGGTCGGCAGGTGTGCGGGCCGGGATTCCGGACCGGCGCGTGCCGGGTGAGGGCCGTACTCCGGGGATCCGGGCACCGAGATGCCGGACATACCGTCACATGTGACCCTGAGCCCATGTCTCCAGGGCTTCTGTCTTCACACCCCACGAGATGCGTTGCCTTCCTGGTACTGACGGCGGGCGCGGCACTGGGGGCCGCTGCGGTCGAGGTACAGGCCGGGCAGCGTGTGCCAGGTGGGACGGTGGGGCAGTTCAGTGCCCCGGTGGCGGCACCCGCGCACACCTCGGGCGGGCCCTCGGCGCGGACTTCCGGCGATCCGGGTGCCGGTCCGCCGGCCGGGAAGTCGGACACGAAGGCGGACGGTAAGTCGGCCGGGAAGGCGGACGGTAAGTCGGCCGGTAAGTCGGCTGCCCCTTCGGTCACGCCCTCGACCGCATCGACGGCCGTTCCCCCGAACGGCGGATCGGCCGCCCCCGCACCTCCGGGGCCTCCGTTGCCGTCCGCCCCGGCCTCCGGTTCCCCTGCCGACCCCGACCCCGACCCCGGCTCAGGCT